>JAGONM010000004.1 GCA_017993055.1 Armatimonadota bacterium | reverse complement strand
CGGGACATGGTACGGCACGCCTGAGTTCACGTTCACGGCGGTCGGCGGGTTCGGGGCCGGGACGGTTGCCGGATACCGATACGCGTGGGTGCAGAGCGCGGGATACACGTTCACCGGCGCCGAGCCGGTATGGAACACGAGTGATCTGGTCGCGGCGGCGTCGGCCGACGGCGGATGGTATCTGCACGTACAGGGGCTGAATGCGCAAGGCGATGCGAACGGGACGCTCGCGCTCGGGCCGTACAACTTCGACGGGACTCCGCCGGAGAACCCGACGTCGGCGGTCGAGGTCGGCGGGGCCGCGGACGGTGAGTGGCAGTCGCTCGTATCCGACCCGTCGTTCACTTGGAGCGGCGCATCGGACGCGCTCTCGGGAATCGGCGGGTACTACGTGTACTTCGGCGAGGCCGACGACGGCACGTCGGAGACTCAGGTGACCGCGGCGGCGTACGATCCCCCAGCGGCAGACACCGGGACTTACTACCTGAGGGTCTGCGCGATGGACGGCGCAGGCAACCGGTCGCCCGACTGGGTGACACTCTTCACCTTCAAATACGACGGCACGAAACCGGAGACCCCGATCGTAAGCGACGACGGACCTTACACGGGCTCAAGGAGTGCCTTGAACGCCTACTGGTACTGCAGCGATCCGGAATCGGCCATAGCCGAATACCGGTACGCGGTCGGCACCGCGGTCGGGGGCGATGACGTCGTCGCCTGGACCTCTGCCGGTACCGCTACCGACGCGACCATAGACATCCCGACGCCCGGAATGATCTCCGGCACGACTTACTTCATATCCGTGAAGGCGAGGAGCGAGGGCGGTATCTGGAGCGATCCGGGGACATCGAACGGCATTCGGGTTGCGCCGGTCGTCCAGACTATAGCGCAGGCGAAGGCACTCCCCGACGGGACGCCTGTAGCCCTGGAGAACAAGATGGTGACCGCCGACCTCGGCGGCGCCTACTACATCGAGGAGACGGACCGGTCTTCCGGAATTCTGGTCATGGGCGCCGGTGCGGCTCCCGGCGCCCTGGTCACCGTCGGCGGAAGCATGGGCCTCAACGAGCACCGCGAGCGCGCTATCGTCAGCCCGGCGACCGTAGTCGAGGCTGAGCCGGATCCGATGCTCATACCATCGGCACTCCTCATCAGCTGCAGGGACCTGGGCGGCGGAGACCTCAACACGTGGACTTTCGGAGTGACGGGGAGAGTGAGCGCCAACAATGTCGGTCTCCTTGTGCAGGTAACCGGCACGGTGGTATCGGTAGGCGAGGGTGAGATCTGGATCACCGACGGCTCGTCGCCGAGCCCGGTCAAGGTCACTGCTTACTTCAGCGACCTCGGCAGCCTGCAGGCAGGCGACATTGTGATTGTGAGAGGCATATCTTCGCTCGAACTGAGCGGCAACGCGAGAATGCCTGTCGTCAGAGTCGGCGAGGCTTGGGGAATAGCCGAGAAGAACTGACTCGCCGGGGCTTCGGATCGGAGGTCCCGGCCTGCAGGTCGGATTGGATAGTTGCTGAAGGGCGGGAATGCGTGTCCCGCCCTTCAGCCATGTCGAGCGTCGGCAGTAGGCGGGATAGACTGATGGGGGTGCATGCGAACCTTGAATGCGGCATCGTTGAATGACATCGTGAGCAGCGGCGGTCGTCGCGACCTCAACCGGACGTCCGCCCGCAACTAAGAGCTTGACAGCCAGCGGGGATGAAGCGCCATCGGCCGATGCTGTCTCGCGAAACGAAGCCAAGTCCGGGCCGGCGGAGGGCCGAGAGAAGACCGGGGCGGAGCCACAGCCGGCCCCACCCCGAAACAAGGACTCGCTACTCCGCGCCGCGTCATCTCCTCCGGCGGAGAAGGAACGGGACAACGCCGAACGCCAGTCCGATGAGACTGCTTGGTTCGGGCACGACGTTGGACGGTACGTAGATAGGCACGTTCTCGGTATGACCGTCGTCCCAGGAGATGGTAGAAACCACCTGGGCAAACGGGAACTCATCCTCGAAGTTCGACTCGCAGTACTCCGCGTCCCAGAGACTGGCACTAGCGGCGGGCGCGAGCGGGAATCCGCCATCGTTTACCGCCGACGGGTGCGAACTCGGGATCACGGTCCCCGAGGCGCCTCCAGCCTGCCACGTCCAGGACGTAATGCTCCTAGTTATGGAGTTGTTCTCGATGTAGTAGTCGTACCACCAGGTGTCATAGACGATGCCGCCGACGTCGCCCGGCGACTGCACCAGCGACTCGTAGGTAAAGCCGTACCCGGGGGCGTTGCTGCTCGGAGCAGTCGGGTAGTTGTTCAGGGCATAGTTCTGCACCGGACCAGCGAACGAACTTGCCGACAGACAGATCAGCAGCGCCGCGAGCCCGACGAGAGACGTTCTGAAGCTCATATTCGGTCACCTCTTTTCCAGACAGCGTTTGCCGGCGCGCAGAGTGCCGTCACCCTCGGATGCCCTGCTTTCTTCCCGGGCGATGCCCGAAGAAGGCCGACGGTGCGACAAGTCGCACAGTAGAGCCCTGTGCAAGACTCGTGCCAAAGAACGCTGTTTGAGAAAGAAGGTCGAAAACCTGTCACTTTTGCCGGGTACTGTGCACCGGGCGAGGTCCCGTTCATCCGATGCGACGCGCCGAGCCGGCGGTGCTACCAATCCGCCTCGATAGACAGCTTGTCACCTGCCCTGAGTTCCAGAGGCTCTGTGAACCGGAGAGTGAGCCTCGACCCATCACGTTCAACTATCGGCGTCATGGCGCGCCTGCCGACGCCGGCAGATACGGAGAGCGGCTGCGCGCCTTCGGGCACGCGAAGCGAGACCGTCCGGAGATTCAAGGCGCCGTAGGCGAGCGATAGCGTGTTCACCTGGCTTGTCGAGGTGCGCTTCTGCTCGAACGTCCCCCACCCCTCCGCGACCGCGAAGAACGAGCGGTGGTTCTCAGGTTGGAGCCGCGGGTCAAAACCCATCGAGCCGTCCGGCCCGCAGTAGGCAAACCCTTGCGCGGCGGTCAGCATCGACCAACTGCTCATTGCCCTCGCGTAGTGCTGGCCGCACTCGATTTCGTTCCACGGGTTGCGCCTGAAAGGCGGGTTCGGGACGCCGTTGTACCGGTCGTGCACCGCACGCGCGACCATGGAGGCGTCGTTGATCTTCCCCTCGTAGAGCATCAGCCCCGCGACCTCATACTCAATGCCGGTCCAGGCCTCGTCGGAGTAGAGCGTCATCTGCGGGGGGCGGCCTCCCTTCGGCCAGGTGCAGTTCAGGAGACCCTTGTCGCCCTTCAGCGCAAATACACGCTGCTGGGGCACTTCGGCGAAGTCCCACCGCCAGTTGTACCTCATTATCGAGTCGAGCGACGCGCGCACCCGTTCCCTGGGAAGCAGGTAACCCAGGTCCAGGAGGTGCGCCCACCACTGCCCGAGAAGCTGATCGGCATGGCATCCGGCGCCGTAGGGACGGTTCGCCCCCGCGTCTTCTTTTTGCGGCCAGTCTTCCACGATCCAATGGGCACCCTCAAGCGCCTCGGCCTCGCGCCTCTCGTCTATGTGGACGTAGTATTCGCCGTTCCACAGAACGGAGTCGAGCCGCTCGCTCCCGGACTCGAAGATCGAGCGGTAGCGGGCCGACTCGGCCTCGTCGTCGGCCACCCGTGCCATCTCCTCCGATGCCCTCAGTGCGGCGAGGTACATCGTGCCGATGAACGTGTTCGGGCCGTACATGGCGGCATCGTAGGTATTCCACTGCTCATTGACGAGCACCCCATCGCCGTTCGGATCCCACTCGCGGATCACGAAGTCCATCGCCAGCTTGATCTTCGGCCACATACCGTCGAACCACGCGCGGTCGGCGGAAAGGCGATACTCGCGGTAGCTCTTGAGGATCGTGCCGAGTTGCCCGTCAACGAAAGTCCCCGAGGCTCTCGGGAGGGACAGCGGGAGCACAGTCCGATGGTGGACCGCGCCGCTCGACATCTGCTGCACATTGAGGTCTGTGTCGCGCATGTTGCGCTCGAGTTCCGGGAAGAGGTGCGCGAGGGCCATCTCGTAGTTGTAAACGTGCGTGCAGTTCATCGGGCAGCAGCCGTGATCCCCCGAGCCCTCGAACCCGTGGAAGCTGCCGTCCTCGATCCAGAGCATCGTCTGGCTGGTCAGTGTGCTGACCGGAGCGCCCACGCGCTGGACGAACCAGTACGGGAGCGTGCTGTCGAAGAACTTGTCGCGGAAAAGCCGGGTCTCCCGCGATAGCCGGGAGATGTTGTCCGCAATGTAGAGCGATACGGCGTCGGAGTCCCCGAAAACGTTGGCATAGTTCCGCCCGATACGGTACTTCGCGAGGTTATCCTGGTAATCGGCGTAGAAGTTGGGAAAGTGCCAGGTGACAACGAAGGAGACCGTGCCCTCCTGGCGGGGCTTGAGTTCGAGCGGCACGGCGATCGAGCCGTTCCACGTGCGCCCGGTACGGCTCGGCCTCGGGGCGCCGATCGAGTATATCCTGCCGTCGTCCGAGAAGTCGTTCCAGAGTATCTCATAGGAGTCCCACTGGGGGTTCGCCGTCGCGGCGTCCGAGAGGGCGGCCAGGGTCATCGTCCCGAACTGCCTGTCGTCAGGGGAGAGCGACGGGTTCTTCATGCTGACGGCGGTATAGTCCTTCCCGACGAAGACCTCGTTGAAGTTGCCGCCGTAGCCCTCGAACCGAACGCCGTCCATCTGAGTGCGCCCGTCGTAGTTCACGGCGTTCTGGAGCGATGCAACGAGCGAGACTGAGACGGCCCGCGAACCCGGGTTTCGGACCCTGAACGAGAATACGATCCCGGGGATTCCGGAATCCTTAGCGTTCATCGGAATGAACGGCGAGAAGGCCTCCATCCGCACACTGACGGGCAGATCGTCATCCCTATAGATCACTTCCGCAATCGGAAACTCCCCTATGAACTCAGTCGCGCCAACAGTGGGCAGGTCCGCGACCGGGGCGGTCTGAAGCAGTCGCGCGACCGGGGCTCTGTCCGCCAGCTTTGCCCAGATGGCGAAGAATCCGCCGGGAACGACGCACCCGGCATTCACCTTGTTGAATATCTGCCACTCGCGAAGCGCGCCGTCGCCGCAGACCGCGATGTTCCCCGCGCCTATTCCTCCGAGTGGCATGGCGAGGTCCCTCAGCTCCGCACCGGCGTACGCCCTTCTGCCGTCGCTCTTCATGAGGCTTTCCATCCAGCGCCTGCCGTCGGCCTCGCGCCGCAGCTTCTCGGCCTCGATGCGGGCCTGCTCCGCGGGGGTCAGTTCCCTGATGTCGTCAACGTTGACGTGACCCCAGCCGCCGCGCTCGCGGTCCACGATCCTGACATGCGCCGTCCGACCGCGGTAGGCGGAGACGTCCCAATACCTGCGCTGCATCTGCTCGGAGTTGGCTCCAGTCTCGCGGTAGACCTCCTCGCCATCGACGTAGAGGGCAACATAGGTTCGGTCCAGAAGGCTTCCTCCGCCGATCAGAAGCGTCATGGTATCCGCCGAGATCACGAACTCTGGCGACAGGTACTCCACCTCGGCGTCATCCTTCACGTTCTCGTATGTGCCGATGAAGTACTTGCCCTCTTTGTTGAAGTTGCCGCCGTACCGGTCGTCGCTCTTGTCTACCGGCTGAGGGCCGGCGTCGCCCGAAACAACGGTCCAGCCCTGAAGCGTCCCGTCCTCGAAGTCCCACTTCACCCCGGCATATGCAGGGAGAGCACAGATGACACAGATGATCAGGAGTATCAACAAAGCGGATCGAAGCACGACGACCTCCTCACGGTAGCATCGCGGTTGTCATCCCGAGTTGCTCACAGAATGACGGTTTCTGTAATACTAGAGCCCCTCTCCACCTTTGCCCACGTTGTCCATGGTGTATATCTTGGTGCCCAGGGTGATGTTCTTCTCGACCTGCTCGCCCTTGAGTATCTTGATCGCGGTCTCGATCGCCTCCGGACCGCCGGTCGGGTACTGGAAGGTGGCACTAAGGATACCTTCCCTCACGTAGCGCACACCCTCGTGGGGGAGCGCGTCTATGCCGACGAACTCGATCTGCTTCTCGCGGCCCTTGCCCTCCTGCTTGGTGACAAGGTACGCACCGTGAGCGCTCGGATCGTTGTGCCCGTAGACGGCATCAATCTCCGCGAAGCGAGAGAGCGCCGATTTCATCTCCCTCTGGGCGTTATCCTCGAGCCACGCACAGTCCGCTGCGAACACGACTTCGATGCCGGAGCCCTTGATTCCCTCCAGGAATCCGTTGTGCCGCTCCTGACCGGGGGTGGAGGTCATCAGCCCCTGAAGCTCCACGACCTTACCCTTGCCACCCAGTTTCTTGACAATATACTCGCCCGCCTTCCTGCCGATCAGCACATTGTCCGCACCGATGAAGCAGGTGTACTTGTCACCTTCTACCTTGCGGTCGAGCACGATCACGGGGATGCCGGCGGCCATGGCATCGGCGACCGGCTTCGTAAGCGGCCGCGACTCCTTCGGGCTGATGATGATCAGGTCGACGCCCTGAGCAACGAACTCGCCGACCTGGTCCTGCTGGATCGTCTCCTTGTTCTGGGCGTCCTTGAAAAGGACCTTGACCTCGGGATGCGCCTCGGCGGCCGCCTTGATGTCGGCGTCCATCTGGACCCGCCAGGGCTCGCCCCGGTTGCACTGCGACATGCCGATCACCCATGGGTTCTCGGCGGCACCCTTCTTCCCCGCCGACCGCTGCTTGGAGCAGCCCACAAATGACGCCGCGACGACAACGACAGCCACGACAACGAACAGCTTCCACGGATTTCGCATGTTACTCTCCTCTACTCTTTTCTGCTCTGCTGGATGAGAACGGCGGCGACGATGATACCGCCTTTCGCCAGCAGACGCAATGCCGGTTCGACGTTGTTTATGCTCAGAATCTTATCTATGTAGGCTATGATCAGCACCCCTATCAGGGTAAGAAACATACCGCCTCGACCGCCCATCAGGCTCGTGCCGCCGATGACCACCGCGGCGATCGCATCGAGTTCGTAGGTCGCGCCGGACTCGGGGTTGCCGAGCTCGAGCCTGCATGCGTTGGCGACACCCGCCATCGCCGCCAGCCCACCGCAGAGCACGTACGCCCCCAACTTGCTGGTCGCAACGTTTATCCCCGACAGGCGCGCGGCCTCTTCGTTCCCTCCGATGGCGTACAGATGCCTTCCGAATCGCGTGTACCGAACGACGAACAGCATGATGAGGATGGTGACCAGGAACATCAGCGTGATGGGCTGCATCCCCACCCCCGGAAGCTTCGACGTCATCGAGGAGTAGAACTCGGGAGTCCCGCTCTGGTAGGCGTAGGTGGCGTCGGTGCCGGGCTGGATCTTGATGCCGCCGGAAATCCACTTGGCGGCGCCTCTCGCGGCGACCATCATCGCCAGGGTCGCCACAAACGGCTGCATTCGAAACCTCGAGATCAGGAACCCGCTGACGCTTCCCAGGGATGCTCCCGCAAGGAGCGTCACCAGGAATGCAGTGCCCGGATTCCATCCGTACTTGATCACGAGCAGCGAGAAGAGAGTGGCAGCAAAACCGAGGACCGAGCCGACGGAGAGATCAATACCTCCCGTGAGGATAACCAGCGTCATGCCCGTCGCGAGGATGCCGTATTCCGCGTACTCAAAAAGGATGCTCGACTGCGTCTGCGGATCGAGGAAGATCGGCAACCCCGTGTCCAGCTTCACCGGCGTGAAGAACACGCCTAGAAGGAACACGGCGATCAGGGCGGCGACGCCCCGGAAACTGCCGATTACCGAGAGAGAGCGTTTCCAGGGAGACGTTTCCGGGGGCTTCATCCCTTCAGACGCGCTGTCCGCCATAGTTCCTCCGCCGGCCGAAATCTGCGGGTATGTTCCCGCGACCCAAGGACGTTCCCTTCACGTTTCACCAGCCCCAGTCGGCATTCGTTCAGACCCGTTTCCTCCAGCCGTATGAGAGGCGGACCAGGTCGTCAGCCTCCTCGTGCGAGTCGGCATTCACGACCAGATCCAGACCCTCAGGGCCGAACTCCTCGACGAGGGCCTGCGCCTCGCCCGGAGTCACTCCAAGCATCATGACGGACTTGCCGGCCGCGCGTATTCGTCGGTACAACGGATACCAGAGCGGGTCGCCGATACCGGGCTGGCCCGCGCCCGGCGTCCACTGGATCGCCTGCAGATCGGCCATCCCAAGCAGCGGACCCTCATGCTGGAGCGCGCACGTCCCGTCCCAGTGATAGACCGTGTGGTCGAGCTGGCGGCACTGCTCAGACATGTACGGCAACACGAACTCTTCGAACATCGCCGCCGAGATCATCGCACTGAAGTCGCACTGGAGCTTCGCTATCCGGCCCCTGCCGTAGATCCGAAACGCCGAGAAGCACGACCCGCCGACCTCGTCCTTGATGATCTCGTAGAGGCGCCTGTGGTACTCGATGTACAGCGGCTGGATCGCCCTCTGGAACTCATGGACCTTCGCCGGATGCTCGACGAGCGCGAAGAGCAGTTCCTCGTTGCCGAACAGCGACGAGATCGTATCCGCGTTCTCGATGAGGTCCGGGAACGAGACGAGCGCGCGTCCCTGGAAGTGGTCTACGCAATCCCTCGCGATGCGGAGGCTCGCCTGCCAGTAAGGATTCTGCTCGTCGAACACGGGAGGCTTGCCGTTCGGTATGTCGTGCACGCACTTGTGATACCAGACGGTGTTGTGATGGAACTCGGGCCGCGCACCAAGGTAGAGAGAGAGCGTTCCCGGGCCTATGTGCGTATCGACGTATGGGAAGGCATCGCCCGCGTAGTACGTGCGGGCCATCTCCCACTCCAGCCTGCGGATGCGCCAGTCGGCGTCCAGGTACCGGGCCTCGAGCGAGTCGTAGGCCGGCATCGGTTCGTCGGGCGCGTCATCGCTCGGCGCAAACACCTGAAGCAGCGGGCGATCTACAACCTCGCCGTGCCACCATGCCTCGAACCGCTCCCGCGACTTCTCCCAGTCCCGTTTCCACTCGATGCCCACGCTATTGCCTCCGCCTATGCTACGCCGCTCCGTCCTAACAGGCTTTTCGCCGCCTGCTCGGCCGAGTCCTCCGCCGGATATGCAGTGAACTTCGGTGGCAGATGAGCGTCTACACCAAGAGCAAGACAAACAGCTACCAGGAGGTAAAGGATTGAGTAGGGTACGCACATTTCTGATCTTGACACTGGTTCTGGCCGCGGCGTGCATTCCGGCGCTCGCATTCAACGAGGCCACGCCGACGGCCCAGCGGAACGCGATCCTGTTCTCATGGGACGGGGCCCAGAGGGATCATGTCAACGAATGCCTCAAGCGCGGGGAGCTTCCCAACCTGGCCAAGCTCATCGCGGAGGGCAAGACGGTAAAGATGGATGTGACCAGCCACAGCACTGACACGAAGGCCGGACACACTCAGATGCTCACCGGATACGATCCGGACGTCACCGGCGTAATGAGCAACGGGAAGTTCAGGGCCATACCGGCGGGTTACTCGATCTTCGAGCGCTTGGACCAGACGTACGGCAAGGACAAAGTCGCCACGATCATGCTCACGGCAAAGACCCATCACGTCGGCGCCTGCCCTCCTTCCAAGCCCGCGGATATCAAGGCTGCGAAGGCGAAGCTCGCGCAGATTCAGGCAAAGTCAGGCGGCAGAGGAAAACCGGCCAACGCCACCGTTACCGGCCTGGAGGACCCGGATGCCGCGACGCAGGCCGCCAGGAAGAGGAAGGCCACGGTTCAGAACCTCAAGGGAGTCATCCAGAACACTGACGGCGAACCGTTCCTGAATACCGCAAAGGCCCTCGATGTGTGGGACGGCGAGAAAGGTCGCACCTACGATGTAGTCGGCCCGCTGATGCTCGGATATCTGGACAAGTACTCCAAGGGCCGCTTCTTCGCGTTCTTCCACTACAGCGATCCGGACCACATGGGCCACAACCATGGCGAGAACTCGAAAGAGTATAACGACGCCATCATCAGCTGCGACAAGATGCTCGGCGAATGCCTGAAGAAGCTGAAGACACTCGGCATCTATGACAAGACGATGGTCTTCGTTACGGCAGACCACGGATTCGACGAGGGCAAGACATCGCACAGCAACGCGCCGTACGTCTTCCTGGCGTCGAACCTCAAGACCCTGGCCAGAGACGGCGACCAGCGCGACTTGGCCCCGACCATCCTGAAGGAGATGGGTGTTGATGTCGCGAAGCAGCAGCCGAAGTACAAGGGCGCTGTACTGACGAAGTAACCTGAGTTCACCGATGGCAGTTGACCGAGAAGGCAGCCTGCATGAGCAGGCTGCCTTCTCTCTGAGCGTTCACTCAGTGAACCAATTCAGCGGGATGTTTCGGAAGCGCAGGTTCCAACCCCCACCCTTCGGGTTGTCGTAGTAGGTCAGAAGCACGCGGTCCTTCACGAAGTCGACGCTGACGTACGCGTAGTTCGACGTGGGGTCGTCCTCGATGTTCTTCACATTGAGCCAGGTCTTGCCGTTGTCCTTCGAAACAGCAGCGGTAAGCGGCGAGCGCTGCCTGCTACCCGTTCCATTGTTGTTCCACACAAGGAGCAGGTTCCTCGTGCCGGGAATGCGCTTGATCGTCGCCGGCGACTCGGGCGACTTCACATCCGTCGGCTGAGCCTCGGACCACGTCGCCCCTCGGTCTTTGGACAAGCTGCTGTAGACGCGGCCCGTCTGGTTGCGGATGACCATCAGCACACGGCCGTTCGCAAGTTCCACCACTCCGGGCTCCATCGCGCCTCTCTGCGGGCACTTCAGATCGGGGACCGAGCGCTTCCAAGTTCTGCCCTCGTCGTCGGAATACATGCAGAAGACCAGCAGCGGATCATCGGCTACGCTGATGTCGAACTCGTACGAGATCGGAACGATGATCCGCCCGGTCTTGAGCTGAATGATCCGGTCGTTGTTGACGATGCTGTAGCCGGAGGGCGTCGGGACCTTTTGAATCGGCCCCCACGTCTTTGCCTCGTCCGCCGAGTAGCGGAAGTGAACCTGAAGATCGGAGTTGCTGTTCTTCTCGAGGTAGAACATGCCGATCTTCCCCGACTTCAGCCTCAGGAAGCTGAGCGACATCACGTTCTGCTTGCCGGTGTTCTCCTGGATGACATACGGCTCGGACCACGTGAGCCCGCCGTCCTCAGACGTCATCGCCGCGATGTGAGCGGTGGAATGATCCGCGCCACCGCCGGTGAACCTCGTCCATGCGAGCAGAAGCGTGCCGTCATCGAGCTCGACAATGTCGCCCTCGCTGTGGCGAGGGTACTCCCGAGAGACCTGACCGACAAGCGATGTGAATCCGATATCGGCATTCTGAGCCGTTACGATACAACCCAACAGCGCGACCGCGTACAGCATATGGATAACCTCCCTGCCTGCGTAGTATAGCACGCCGCGCAACCGTTCGTCAGCATCGGCAGGACTCGAGCGCGCGGCGGGCGAACATAGCGCTCGAGAATAGTGCGGCTCACGGCAAGCAGGAGGTTCGGTCTGATGGCAGTTGACATCCACAGATTTCTCATCACGTTCTGTCTAACGTTCGCGCTGGCAGCGTCCGCGGCGGCAACTGGGGCAAAGGCAGTGATCCTCAAGAGCCAATTGCCGGGAGACGACGCGGCGCTCTCAGATTTGGTCGAGGCGCAGATCCGTCAGGCCGGCTACGAGATCCGCTCTCTCAGCGCAGAGGACATCTGCGGCCACGGGTGGTCGGACACGGACCTCCTGGTGCTGCCCAACTCGGCCGCGCTGCCGGCGAAGTCCACCGGGGCGATCGAGGCATTCCTGAAGGCGGGCGGCGACATCATCGCGCTCAATGCGCCGATGTGGCAGACGGCATATATCATGGCAGGCGGGAAGTGGATAACCCTCGACGACTATCAGCGGGCAAAAGCGGGGACCCCGCCGCCGCATGTCATCTACGACTTCAAGTCCGGGAAGGCCTCGGACTGGCACAGGGCGAGCGACAACGATAGGGAGCCGTCCACGATAGAGATCGTTGACCAGGGTCCGGCTGCCGGAACGCGCTCGGCGCACGTCGTCATCCCCAACCTGACCTCCTGGGACACCTATGGCGTCGCAGCGGACATCGAGAAGGCCTTCCCCGCGGGGCACACACTGACCGTCTTCTCGGCCAAGGGCGGACCGCTGACGACCCAACTGGCGATCGAGTGGGTGGAGAACGACGGTTCTCGGTGGATAGCCGTCGTTCCGCTCTACCCGGAGTGGCGGCAGTACGTACTCGTCCCGGAGGATTTCAAGTACTGGCTGAGCAATCCGAATCGCGGCTTCCGGGGCGACCGCCTGAAGCCGGAGAACGCCGTTCGGATGTCTTTCGGCATGGCGCACACTCACATGGGCGCCGTCATCGGCAGGCAGGAATACTGGGTCGGCCCGTTCGGCACGGCACAGATGACTGCGGAGTATGAGGAGGTACTCGGAGCGTTTGACCCTCCGAGGCTCGACATACTCTCGCCGGGCTACAAGTTCTTCGATTCGACCGGCGCGGCATCGCTGAGCGTGCGCGAGGACCAAACCGTCGCCGGCGAGACCAAACTCGACGTTCCCGGCATCATCCGATCTCCGCACCCGAGGCCAGGCGGCGGCGGGTTCGACAAAGGCAGGGCATGGCGTTACATACCACTCGTTCAGGCCGAGACCGCCGGCGGCGAGTGGCGCGGGACGCCCGTCACGATGATCGCACACGCAGACGGCCCGTTCAAAGGGGGCGTCTGGGCATCTTTCGGGATCGGCGGCACAGACTGGTACAAGTCGCCGGCCGCGCTCGGGCTCGTCCGACAGATCGCGGAGAGAATGCTGGAAGGCGAATTCTTCGTTGACGCCGGCACCGATTTCTACACCTATTTCGACGATCAGCAGATCATGCTGGGGGCAACCGTCGCCAACCTCGGGAAGGAATCTCCAAGGACGGTGAAGGCGCGGGTCGTCATCACGGAGGCGAAGAGCGGCCGGATCGCTACCGACGCGGAGTTCACCCTCACGCACGACGCCGGCCAGAACGCCAACCTCGCAAGGAACTGGAAGCCGGAGAGGTGGCCGGAAGGCGGCTACATCGCCACGGCGGAGTTGCTCGTTGCCGGCAAGGTCGTTGACAGAGTCACGCACCCCGTCAACGTGTGGACTCCGAAGAGGGACAGGCACTTCGTCACCACCGAGGACGGCGATTTCGTGCTCGACGGCAAGCGATGGCGAGCCCACGGCGTCAACTACATGCCGTCGTCCGGAGTGGGGACCGAGGACGGCGAGTACTTCGAGCACTGGATCGGAGCGCGGTCGTATGACCCCGAGATCGTCCAGCGCGACATTGATCACATGAAGGACCTCGGCTACAACGCCGTCAGCGTCTTCATGTATACCGGCCACCACAAGGCCCAGAACATGCTCGATCTGCTCCGCCGCCTGGATGCCGCCGGAATGAGGGCGGATGTCTCTCTTCGCCCCGGCACGCCAATGGACTTCCTGTGGCCTCAGATCGGTGAGATGATCACCGACCTGCGCCTGCATGAAAACGACACGGTGGTCGCATACGACCTCGCGTGGGAGCCGATGTTCGGGCACCAGCGAGACCGCGTGATCTGGGACGGCGAGTGGGAGAAGTGGATAGTCGAACGGTACGGGAGCGTGGAGAACGCCGAGAAGGACTGGGGCTTCCCAGTGACCAGGGACGCGAACGGCAAGATAACGAACCCCGAGCCGCATCAGACACTGGAAGACGGCGAGTGGCGGGTGATGGCGGCCGCATACCGACGCTTCCTGGACACCCTGCTGTACAAGAAGTACGGTGAGGCGCGGCAGCTGATACGCAGCGTAGACCCGAACCACCTGGTGAGTTTCCGGATGGCAGAGGCGTCGAACCCGAACTACCGCTGGGAGGGACGCATACCTTACGACTTCCCGTACCTGGCAGGGGCGGTTGACTTTCTCGCGCCGGAGGCGTATGGGCGCATCGGCGACAGCTGGGAGAAGGTTAAGCCCGCCTGGTTTCAGTTCGAATACGCGCGCTGGGCCGCGCCCGAGAAGCCGATGCTCTGGAAGGAGCAGGGAGTCACCGCGTGGGACAACTCGCAGATGCGGAGCACCGAGGACAAGCTCGAATACCAGGCGCGGTTCTACGAGCAGTGGTACCAGATGCTCATCAAGAGCGGCGCCGACGGCCTCTACTCTTGGTACTACCCCGGCGGATTCAGGGTGGGCGAGAACAGCGATTACGGGGTGATCAACCCAGACGGTTCGGACAAGCCGGTCAGCAAGGTCATCCGCCGATATGCCGATCAGTACCTGAACGGCCCGTCATCGAAGCCGATTGACTATTGGATCACGATCGACCGTGACAAGTACCCCGAGGGCATCGCGGGCATCTACGACGCGTCCAAGAGGCGGTTTTGGGCCGCGATAGACCAGGGACTCGCGCCGGGCCTGCGGACCGACGGCACGGGCACGACCTCGGCGAACTGCCCGTTGGTCGCCGTCGGGAACGTGCCGCTCACCGGGAACAATCCGCCGAAGTACCTCGATGCGGCGTTTGACCTGGTAGAGGTTCAGGACTCGAACGGCAGGTGGGTCCGAGCCGAGAAGGACGGGAGCATCAGAGTCGCGTCGGGGACGACCGTGAAGGCGCGAATCGGGTTCACCAACCTGGGCGAAGCCACCCTCCTGTCAGGAAAGCGTGAGACGGGAACAGTCGTCATCTCCGCGCATTCCGACCGCTACACGTTACCTGTGCGGCCTAAACGCAATGTCGGCCACCTGCAGTCGGCTACGGTCGAAACGCGTCTGTACGAAAACGTGAAGTCACCGGTCGAGGTGACTCTCGCTTTCGACGCCATGAACCGCACGCAGTTCGGCGAGAGGTTCACTATCACGCTCGTGCCGGCAGACTAAGGAGGTATCCAAGTGCTCATCTACCCACTCATAGCGCTGAACGCGGCGGCCGGTCTCGTCAATCCCGGCGACGACATCTTTGCCCGCGAGAAGGCACTCGGGCACATCGAGACCAGGATCGTCGCGAAGAGCACGGATGCGGAGTACTTCGCGTTCCCGTCCGTGTGCAAGCTGAAGAACGGCGATCTGCTGTGCGTCTTCTACAACGGCACGGCGCACGTCTGCCCGGACTCGAAGATCTCGATGGTCCGCTCCACCGACGAGGGCAAGACGTGGAGCAAGCCGGTCACGATCATCGATACCCCAATGGACGACCGCGACCCGTCGATCAGGCAGACGCGTGACGGACGGATACTGGTGAACTTCTTCATCCGCGACTCCGGGACGACGGGGGCGGCGAAGCAGACCAACAAGGTGCTCGTGTCCGGCTCAGATGACGGCGGCAGGACTTTCGGCGAGCCGAAGACGATCGGCACCGACTGGCTGTGGGAAGCCACTTCCGACGAGATCCTGGAATTGAAGGACGGCACGCTCCTCCTGCCGATATACGGCGCGGCGAGAGGAAGCAAGACGTGGGGTGCTGCGGTGGCGTTCAGCCGCGACGGCGGACTGACCTGGGACAAGGAACCGATAGCCGTAGTCGCATACGACGACTCCGACGATCCGGTACGGTTCGAGGAGCCCGCGCTCGTCCAACTCCCCACAGGAGACGTGATCTGCGCCCTGAGGACGACAAATGCCGACGGGTTCATCTATGAAACCAGGTCTCGCGACGGCGGGAAGACGTGGACCCCGTTCAGGCGGCTGGGTCTTCAGGGGCAGGCATCGAACCTGCTGTATCACAGCAGCGGGGTAGTCTTCCAAGCTTATCGTGACCGGCTGGGCACGGGAGAGGTGCGCGGAGTCGCGGGCATCTTCCGTCGGCTGGGCAATGACTGGGACGCGAAGAAGCAGTTCTCGATCCTCAACATCGGGGGCGATTGCGCCTACCCCAGTTCGGTCGAGTTGAAGGACGGCAGCATCCTGACCGTCTACTACGCGAGGGAGCGCCGCTCCATCGAATCAACCACCCTGTATCCCGCAGCGATCAAAGCGCTAAGGTAGGCACGCGCGAGGGGCAGGAACCGACGGCTCCCGCCCCTCGCAGCTCTCAGTCCGCGTCTCTGCGCACCGTCATACCTTGACGAGATGCGCCAGCGCAGGGTCTTTGCTCTTCTCTGCCTGGGCGACGAGCTTCTTGTGCATCGCCTTCATATCCGCCGATGCACCCGTGTCTTCGCGGAGGTTCTTGACCTCACCGGAGTCCTTAGCCAGGTTGAAGAGCTCCCTGCGGCCGTCGCTGAAGTACGCATACTTCCACTCGCGGGTCCGGACCATCCGACTCCAGCCTCCCGTGTCGCCGAGCCCGCGCTCGCAGAAGCCCGGCCTGTCGTCGCTTTTCGCCCCACCCTCCAGCAGCGGCCGGAGCGATACACCCTGGGAATCCTCTAGAGGCTTCCGGCCCGCGAACTCGAGGAGTGTCGGCGCGAGATCAACGGTGTTCGCGTGCGTATCGATGACCGTGCCGGGCTTGATGACACCGGGACAGCGCACGATGAGCGGCACTCGGACGATCTCCTCGTAGTAGCCCGGAAGCGATTTCCCGATCATGCCGTGCGAGCCCTGCATATCGCCGTGATCGCTCGTGAAGATGACGAGCGTGTTGTCCTCCAGGCCCTTCTCTCGAAGTGAGTCCAGTATCCTGCCGATGCACCAGTCCATCATGGAGACCTGGCCGTAGTAGCACCGAACCATCTCTCTCGCGCGCGCCTCGCCCATCATGCCGCCCATCTGTGCGGCGATACAGTCTCTGTAGGCGGCCGGGCGGTCGCTCCATGACGACGGGAGAGGCACCCGCGCCGGGTCGTACATGCCGTAGTAAGGGTCAGGGACGATCCACTCCGCATGGGGCGGATTCGCGGACCAGGTGATCATGAATTGGTTCCCGCCGTACTTTTCGATCAGGTCAACGCATCTGTCAGCGAGCCATGACTCGTAGTTCCGCCGGGCAGGAAGCAGGGATCGCCCGATCATCGAGAGGTTCTGCCCCGATCCCTGTCTACCGTCGGACCATGTCTTGTAATACTCGGCCATCTCCGGGGTGTAGCAGACGTCGCCGATGCGCACCTCGCCCTTGCGCGGCTTGTCCCACATGTCCGGGGTCAGCGCCCTGCGGGATTGAATGTACGCGTCTGTCGAGAGCATATCCTGTTCCCTGCGATAGCACCTGAGATCGGCAGCCTCACCGAGATGCCATTTGCCCATCTGGAAGGTCCGAACGCCTTGGTCGAAGAGTATCTGCTCCGTCGCCTCGACATTGTCGTCTAGGCCTCTTCTCCTGGCGCCGTCAATGTTCTGCACGATCCCGTGGGCGTGTGGCCACTTGCCGGTAATCATCGAGGCGCGCGTAGGGCTGCAGAAGGGGGTAGCGCAGACTGCGTTGGTGAATCGAGCCCCCTCGCCCGCCAGACGGTCGAGATTCGGGGTCTGGACGACGCGGTTGCCCGCACATCCCAGCACCGAATGGCAGTGCTGATCGGTCATCAAGAGGAGGATGTTGAGCTTCTTCCCGTCCGCGGCAACTGCGCTCTGCAGCATATTCGGCGACAGAGCGGCGGCGGAGACGAATCCGCCGGCCGCCTTCATGAAGTCCCTGCGCGTGATGCGAGGCATAGTCAGTGCTCCATGCTGCGAAGATCAGATTAGTACGTCGGTCTTCCAGCCGAGCCTGATCAGCTCGATCTTGTTAAGATCGCTCACGCCGAGCCCGTACTTCTCGTCCGCGACGACGACGTGGCTCGTAGGGGTAATCGGCTTGTCTTCACCGTAGAAAGCGATGCGTTTTGCCCGAAGCAGGTGCGCGCCCACCGCGTCCAAGGCCACCGGATCGGTCGAGACTGCAAGGCCCTTGTAGGCCCACAGGTTCGCCGGGTCGAAGTTCTGCGGGCCGCGGCCGTAGAACTGCGGAGTGAGGAGCACAAGGATGTTCAGGCGAGTCTTGCCCTTGACGACGGGCAGGTGCCAGACCGACCCCAGGGCCGCACAGGACTCCGGGTGCAGTTCCGAGGGCTTCGGGTGCAGGATGATGTAGTTCTTGATGCACCCGCCGATTCCCGACCAGTGATGCGTCCTGGCCGGGCGGACGTTGATCAGGGCCGTACTCGCCGCAAACCTGTCTTTCGAGCCCCTGTCGTCGCAGAACACGTTGTCTGACGACACGCCCGCAGATGCCACTCGCTCGGCGATGATCTTCTCGATCTCGGGCGGAGTCGGGAGCCTGTTCCAGTGGTTCGTCTTGATACCGACGATGTCGGAGGGCTTGACAAGCGACTTCCAGGCATCCGCAGCCTTCGACTTGCCGAGCGCCTTCGCGACTGCCTGATCGAGCATCCGCGCGAGGACTGAGGGGTTGATCTTCCCTTCGGCGTCCAAGACTCCCTCATCTCGCATGAGTACGACCCGCGCCTTCTTCTCGGCGGCTGGGTCCGCGGCAACCGGGAGTCCCACCGCCGCCGTCAGGGCCGCAGTCGCGGCCCCTCTGAGAAAGTCACGTCTGGTGATGATGCGTTCTCTATCCGTCATTTATCTCCGACCTCTATCTTCGCGATGATGCCGTCCGCCAACGCCGACGCGAAGTCAGCAGTGGGCGACTCGAAAACAGCCACGATGTACCGACCGGAACGTCGTGCGACGGCGAACTTGCCGTCCTCGGTCAGAACTGGAGCCGCGCTCCTCGCCTCGGGAAGGTAAGCACGGGTGAACGAGTTGTACGCATGAACCGCGCTGACGGGCAGCCGGTATTCGACAACCATCACGCGGGCTTCCGTAGCTTCCTCAGCGACTCCACCGGCGGGAGCCTTGCACCTGGCGAGCAAGACGTTGGTCCGTGCGGTGAGATTCAGGATGTTCTTGTCCGCGAGGAAATATTGGTAGTCCAGACCGGATTTTCGGTGGAAGTACCTGACGCTCGTCTGAACGAGAGTGTCTTCCGGCAGAAACCCGAGGATGTGCGGTCTGGTTCCGGCTTCGGGGATCGCGTCCACGACAGCCATTCCGAGTCTCTTCACGGCCTTCTCCGCTTCCTGAGTATCCGTGTCGGCAAGGATCGAGACGAAGTACCTGCCCTTCCAGAAGCGCAGGAATCCGGACGCGTACTCCGAGTCCATACCGATCCCGGCGCTCTCCCTCTCGCGCTCAAAGGTGAATATGCCGTAAGCATCTTCGGGAGAACCCATGTCGAAGAGGTCGGCCGTGATCGCGGGCTGACCTGACCTGACGAACCGCCGGGCAAAGGCGTTCCGGTAATCGTAGGCCAGATAGACCTCGGCGGCGCCGTCGATATAGTCGAAGAGGTCGTCCCGGTCGTAAGAGCCGTCCGCGCCGTCGGACGTCCAACCGCCGATCTCCTTGGGCACGAGCCCCTTGAGCGTGTCATCGGCCAAAGCCAAAACTGAAGACAGTAGTACCGTCATGATGACCGCAGTCCCCAAGAGTGCTGACTTCATGCTCCCGCTCCGCATCAGAAGGGATTCTCGATGTCGAGCAGTTCCACCTCGAATGTCAGCGTCGCGTTCGGGGGGATGTTCGGGGGACTGCCGGACGCTCCGTATGCAAGTCCGGGGGGAATGACGAGTCGCCGCGTACTCCCCACCGTCATCGTTGCCACGCCCTCGTCCCATCCGGCGATCACTTGCCCCTGACCCAGGATGAAGGAGAAGGGCTCGGAGAGGTAGTTGTCGCGCGAGGTGTCGAACTGCGTGCCGTCCTGCAGCCATCCCGTGTAGTGCACGAAGCATCTCTGGCCCGGCTCGGGCGTCGGCCCGTAGGCGACGTTGACGTCCGCATACATCAGGCCGGAAGGGGTCGTCACCCAGTTCATCGTCGCCACGTCCACGAGCTCGACATCATAGATGAGCGTCGCGTTCGCGGGGATTCCGTACTGGGAGTTGCCCTCGTCGCCGTATCCGAGATGCGGCGGGATGATCAGCCTGCGCGTTCCGCCAACGCGCATCGTCCGCAGTCCCTCCTCCAGGCCGGCAATGACACCGCCTTTGCCAAACGTAAACTTGTACGGATCACCGCCGCGGGTATTCGCGAAAAGGACTCCGTTCTCCAGCCTGCCTTCGTAGTGAATAGTCACGTCGTCATCGGTGAAAGGGGTGCGACCGGCCCCGACGAACACGTCCCGATACTTCAGGCCGGAAGCCGTCGTCACGGTGTCGTACAGAGCCGGCCCACTGCTTCCACATCCGATCAGTGCAAGCGCAGCGATCAAGGAACTGATCAGCGCGACTGTAAGCTTCATCTTTGCATTGCCCTCCAGGCCGGCCGTGCCCACTTCCTGCCGACCGGCACGATTCCTGCTACTCGATGCCCAACAACTCGACCTCGAACCAGAGAGTCGCCTGGCTCGGGATCATTGGGGGATAGCCATCCTGTCCGTAGCCGAGATCGGGTGGTATGAACAGCCTTCTCTTGCCGCCCACCTTCATGGTCGCGATACCCTCATCCCATCCGGGAATGACTTTGCCCATGCCCAGCTCGAACCTGAACTCGTCTCCGCTGTTCAACGAACTGTCGAACTCGGTGCCGTCCGTAAGCCAGCCCGTGTAGTGGACGGAGACGACCTGGCCCTTCTTCGGCGAAGGTCCGCTTCCGACCTTGACGTCAGCATACCTGAGGCCGGACGGGGTCGTCACCACGTTGGCGTCCTTTAGCGCCGTCGTCATCTCCTGTACAACCAGCGCGGCGTCGCTCTCAACCTGTCCGCCAGCGGGTTGAGTCTCGGGCGGGCACGCTTCACCCTCGGCGTGGTTGTGACCGGCGTGCTCCGCGGGTCTCATGATAGTGTTGTAGGCTACTCCTACGCCCAGCAAGACTATCACAAGTATTATCGGGGCAAATCTCTTTATCACAATATCCCTTTCGATCAACCTGCGCACTGCGCGACCTACCGATGATGATAGCACTTGGCGAAGGGTAAGGCAATATCCCGGTGCGAGTCTGCATACCCTCGGCGACTGTCAGGCATTGACCGACTGCCGGATCGCCATAAGAATCTCCTCCGGCGTATCGGTCGGGACGGCGCAGCCCGAGGTCAGGATGAAACCGTCGGCCCCCGCGTCTTCGATCGAGGACCGGCCCTGGCGTAGAACATCGGCAGGAGTCATGTCCTTGATGTTCTCCTCGTCTATGCCTCCCGCGATGCAACCCTGGTGGATTCGCCGCGCCTCGCCGAGAGTCGGGGCGGTCAGTCGGTTGCTCCATCCGAGCACGTTGTTCGGGAGGTCGTGCAGCAGGTCGAACATTATGTCGGTGCCGTGGATGTGCAGGAAGTTGAAGGCTCCCACTCCCATCGCGGCCTCGAGTATCATGTAGTCCAGCGGCTTGAAGATGTTGCCGTACTCCTCCTCGCTCATGCAGGTCGTCTGCGCACCGTCGAGTGCGTAGTAGATGCCGTCGCCGCCCTCCTCGACCCAAGCCTGGGCGTAGTCAATCAGCGAGACAGTGATCGTGCGCAGCGCCCGGATGACCGCTTCGGGCTGTTTTCGGTAGTGCTCCATGAACCTCTTGCCGCACATCTTCCCGGCGGCGTGATGCGGGTTGAAGACCGTGTCAATGATGATAACGTCGTCACCGAGTTCGCGGCGCATTATCTTGAGGGCCTCCAACTGATGCGCGAAGTTGCCCTTCCGTGGGTCCAGCGGCCGGATTTTCGCCCAGTCGGCGGGATCTCCGATCTCCGCCATGTCCTCCGGCAGGTCCAGTGGGAGATCGTGCATCACCTTGAGGAAATCCACATCGTACTTGCGGAAGAACTCAATCTCGGCTTCGGCGAGCGGCTTTCCCGAAGGGAACTCCAGCGGGAAATGATACCAGAAACTCACGGGAACGCGGTCGGCCCGCATGCACTGAGTCGCGGCCATCACTCGGTCGCGTCTGCTTGTGTTCGACATATACTTCCTCCTTGGCAATACTTATGGATCCATGCGGCCCGTCGGACACATGAGACCGCTCATGCGCTGATCTCGGCCGCTCCGTAAAGCGCACACGGAGCACCCGTTCTAACTGCCCACGCGCTGTCGCCGTAGGAATAGTGCCACCACTCGCCGGGATAGCTGCTGAACCCCGCAGATGCCATGACGTCGGCGAGCATCTGGCGGTTCCGTGCTGCGTGCGGCGTCGCCTTCCTGCTGTAGAGGGGCATGGTGGCCAGGAAAGGCTTCTCCTCCCCGTCAAGCGATGAGACCATATCGAGCTCGCAACCTTCAGGTCCGACAATGGTCACATCCACGGCGCCCCCGGTCGTGTGCCCCGGGGGGTGCTTCGCATCCGGAGGCGCGAGGAACTTGTTGATCTCCCTGCGGAGGCGGCTCTTGGGCCACTCAGGATGCTTCTCCTGGATTTCAGAGGTGATCCTCGCGTAAACCTCACGCTGTCTATCGAGCGTCCGGAGCAGAGTGTTCACCTTCAGGTGATGCCCGGAGGGAAGCATGGCGTTTGCCCTCAGCAGCATCTCAACGACGGTCTTCCGACCCCAGGCCGGTTTCTCGCGCAGCTCGATCTCCGGCGCAGCTTCCTCCAGGCTCACAAGGGGTTCACCGTTCTCACGAATCGGCACAGCGTCAATCGCTCGGACGGGCTCGGGACGCGGGGCGCTGAAGAGCGTGTGCGGTCTCCGGGCGACGGCGACCATGACGTCCGACTCCAGCGACACGAACGGCTTGGCCGGGTATCCTCCGTAGAACCGGACGTTCTCGAACCCGGCGGCCTCGAGCTTGGACGCGAGCAGGCCACTGGTGAGGGCGCGCTGGGGGATCGGGTGTACGTGCATCGCCCAATCGCCGCGCTCCTTGACCATTGTCACGAGATTGAACGTGAGCGTGTCGCCGTGGAAATCGAAGAACCGCTGGAAGAGATACTCCTTGCCATCCGACCGCCGCGCCGCGATAGGCATGAAGCGCTGCGCTCTGCCGACGATCATGTCGTAGTTGTTGTTCTGGATGATGACCGCACCGCCCGGAACAAGAACATCGTACATTGACCTGAGCGACGCGTCGAGTTCCTCATCCGAGAGCACGTGAGGCAGCGAGTTGCCGAGGCAGGTGACTGCGTCGAACATGCCGTCCGACTTGGCCAACTCGGTGAACCCGGCCTCGACAAACGCAATCGGACGGTCGCCGGCATTCTTCCTGGCTTTCGCGACCATCTCCGGGCTGGAATCCGCGGCGATGACGTGATAGCCCCAGTCCTGGAACGCGAATGCGTGCCGTCCGGTCCCGCATGCGGTGTCGAGTATCCTCCGGACCTTGTGTTCCTTGAACACGCGGGCAAAGAGCGGTCGCTCGCGCCTCAGGCGGGCCTTCCATGAGATCAGCAGGTCGTAGTATGCAGCCACCGGGTCGTATGGCTCGTTCATGGTCGTCAGTTCTCAGCTGTCAGCGATCAGGAACTCCACGTTCCTTCAAAAACGGTTCGCGTCGGGCCGGACGCGAAGATATCAGCCCGTCCGGGCCAATCCACCAAAAGTGTCCCACCGGGGGAGCGCACCGAGGCCGATTCGCCGGCTGTCCCGTGCAG
Source organism: Armatimonadota bacterium (assembly GCA_017993055.1). NCBI lineage: Bacteria > Bacillati > Armatimonadota > Armatimonadota bacterium. Next base: position 135,080 of record JAGONM010000004.1, on the reverse strand, counting down.
GTTCGCCGCCGCCAGCGCCGCGCATGCCCCGGATCCGCATCCGAGCGTCGGGCCGACGCCCCGTTCCCACGTGCGAATCACCAGCGACCCGGGGGATTCGACGTGGCACCAGGTCACGTTGACCCGATCCGGAAAGAGCGGATGCTTCTCGATGAGTGGGCTGTCCGCTGGAATCTCGTCCCAGAAAACCTCGATATCGGCGAAAATAACAGCGTGCGGGGTCCCAACCTGGATACAGCTTGCGGTGTATTCCCTGCCGTCAACCCGCACGGGCACGTCCAGCGATTGCGCGGACAATACCGCGACAGGGATATCGGCCGATTCTATGCTCGGCACACCCATGTTCACCCGCGCCGAGGGCTTGCCGCCCTCGCCGATCTGAATCTCAGCGCACACGATCCCGGACTTCGCGTCCATAGTTACGAACGGACCTCGCGCCAGCCCGCACTCGTATGCATAGACGGCCCCGCAGCGCATGCCGTTGCCACAGACATCCTCGGAGCCGTCGGGATTCCACATGCGAAACCTGAAGTCCGCCGAGTTCGACGCGGAGATCACCAGCAGACCGTCCGCACCGACCCCGAACGAGTGCTCGCACATGCTGAGCGCAATCAGCGACCAGTCCGCCTCCGGCATGGAAACGGCGTTCACCAGCACGAAATGGTTTCCGATCGCCTCGACTTTGGTGAAAGCGATTTGCATGCGATCAGGTATCCAAATCCTCGAACTCGAAATCGGCGGTTTCGACTACACGCCGGAACCACTTGAGGTGCGGGTCAACGAGCATGAACCACCATGCCGCCGGGCGGTGGCCGGTGTAGGTCAGGCCCCTGCTCGTCAGGATCGCGTCCCTGACCAGCCACGCCCGCGCCAGCTCGGCTTCTCGCTCGATCGCTTTCAACGCCTCGCGCGCGGCCACCGCCTCGGGGCTCTTCTCCAGGTCCTGCACCGCCTTCTTTAACTCGTGGCTCCGGTTCTGAGCATCGAGAGCCCGGGCGCGCGCATCGGATATGCGGCTCTCGATCTCGGCCCGTTCCGCCTCGTGGACGGCAATCCTGCCCTCGAGCGAACGAGCATCCGCTTCGGAAACACCCTCCTGCCCAATCCGCCACAACTCGTCGCGTAGAGGCTTGATCGCGGCGCGGAAATGCTCACCCTTTTCGATCTCCAGCCGCTGGACTTCCTGCTTGAGTTGATGGCTCAGATCTTTGAGCCTGACGGACTCCTCCTTCATCGGCCCGGTGCGCTCCGAAAGATCGCGGATGAACGCCGACGCTTGGCGGTATTCCTCGCACCGGACACACGACGACTCGCCCCTGTGCCTTGAAAGATACTCGACGAGTTCCTCGGTCGTGGACAGCTCCCCGATCTCCTCCAGAAGCGCCTCCTGGAAGCCCACCACCGACCGCCAAGAGTCCGAGAACTCTGCGGCCGTGATCTTGCCCTGACCGAATGCCGCCGCCAGGTGGCCCGGCAGATTGAAGGTGACGTCAGACGCCTTGAGCGAATCCCAGGTGTTGTAGCCGATTCGCAGGATCGGATGGAAGGACAAGTTGACCCCGCGCTCGCGCATCAGGCCGACCATATGTCGGCATCGCGGGATATAGGACGACCCCTCACGATTTAGGACGAAGACGAACTCCCCTGCGATCATCAGTACAAGCGTTACGGCCTTGCCGATCAGGGCGGCATCCGTTCCGAGGTGGTCCTCGACCATCGCCGCCAGACCTTCGAGATCAGTAGGGCAGGCTGAGCACGGCATTCGGATCGGCTCATTCGCGTCAATGACCACCTCGCCTTCCCGCAGGCAGATCGTTCCCCTGCCCCGGCCCGGGATCACCAGATCGAACGGGATCGCGCCTTCACAGAACCTGTCGAGTGTGAAGATGTCCGAATCGGCGACCGCCTCGTCGTAGGCCGACTGGCAGACTTCGCGGGTCGCGGGATCGAGGAACGCGGCAACGGGCTCAAACCTGGACAGGTGCGCCGTGGAGCGGTTGAAACGGAACAAGTCGAGCGAGGTCGTCAACTCGAGATTCCTCGGTTTATAACCAAGTAGACGCTCGTAGAACCTCGGAAGCAGATCGCGAAACAAATCCGCGACGGAAGCATCGGGGCGGCTCTCAGCGTAACCCCGAACTTCGGCGAGTAGGTCGTCAATGACTCCCGAAACCCGCCGCGAATCGGAGTCCGACAGCGAATCGAGGCTCTCGCGGAATCCCCAGGCGAGCAGTTCCATCAGGTGCGGAAGCGCGTCCTTGAGCGCCACACAGCACGAAACCTCCACGCCGGAATCCACATGGACCAAGCCGCGCCATCCCCAGGCCTCGGTGACGGTGTCCACGAACGCCGAACGGCCGCCGGGGAAATCCTTGCCGATCTTGTCGATTTGCACCCCATGCTCGACCAGCAGCTCCCTCGAAGGAATCGTCTCGCTGCCGAAGAGACGAGATATCTCGCCCGTGGCGACCCAGAGGTCTCTGGTCGAGCCATCGTTGTGCGAGAGGATCTCCCAGTCTTTCGAAAGATGGAGGTTCGCCGGAATCTTGGAGAAGTAGTCGGCATCGTGGATGCCGATCAGCATTGTGGTTTCGGGGAGGCGCTCGTCGAGGACGTGGCGGAGGACGGCCTTCATCGGCTCATCCCAAAACACCGTCTGGCCGAGAGCAAGCAGTTTCACCCCGGCCAGATCGTTTTCTAGGCGATATAGGATGCGATCGAATTCCTTGTGTCGGCTGTCCATCTTCGGAGAGAACCTCTGAGACGCATGAAATGATAACACAGACGGCGGGCACGGTCAACGCCGATCAAGAACCAACTGCGGGGCGAATCCGACGACATCGGCGGACACCAACCGGTAGTTGACGCCGCCAACGGGGCCCTCGAGCCAGCCGCCGATGCCGAGATGCACGTGGCCGTACACGAGTATATCCACCGAATGGCGAGAGAGCACCTCCGCGAACTCATTCGGTCGGAGCTTCTCATCGAACGGAGGGAAGTGGAGCATCGCGATGCGGACGCTCACCGAATCGGGAATCGAGAGCAGGCCGTTCTCCAGGTACTGCAGTTCTCGCTGAAAGATTCTCGCGGCCTGATCCTCGTCCGGGCATTCGGATCGCGCCCCTCGACAGTCCCAGTCGCTCCGCCAGCCGCGCGTCCCCGTGATGCCTACCGGCCCTACGACGACCGAGGCGCCCTGGATGAAGGTCATCGTGCCCCCTACTTCCCGCTGGATACGGGAAGTCGCCTTCCTGTGCCACCAGTAGTCGTGGTTGCCCCGGATCACAACCTTCCGACCTGGAAGGGCGTCCACGAATGCGAGGTCCGGCCGGGCCTCGGGTAGACGCATCGCCCAAGATAGATCGCCGGGCATCAGCACGAGGTCTTCCGGGGCGACGGTCTGCTCCCAGTTCGACCGGATTCTCTCCTCGTGGCCTTCCCAGGCCGGGCCGAAGATGTCCATCGGCTTGTGTTTCGCGAACGAGAGGTGCAGGTCGGAGAGTGCATAGATGCTCATGGCCACTGGATTATACCCCAAAACGGCGAGCGAGCGTTGGCATCTCGGCCCTGAGCGTGCTATAATCCCGGCAGCAAAAGATCTCAGGGGTACTCGATGCTCGCCAAGCGCATAATCCCGTGTTTTGATGTCAAGGAAGGGCGCGTCGTCAAGGGGACGAAGTTCGTGAACCTGCGGGATGCGGGCGACCCCGTGGAGCTTGCCCGCCTCTATGACCGGGAGGGCGCGGACGAGATCGTCTTCCTCGACATCACTGCCAGCCACGAGGAGCGCGACGTGATGCTCGAGGTCGCCGCGCGAGTGGCTGAGCAGGTCTTCATCCCGTTCACAGTCGGCGGAGGAATCCGCACGGTGGATGATTTCCGCAGGATGCTCAAAGCCGGCGCGGACAAGATTTCGATCAACACCTCCGCCGTTGAGAACCCGGCGATCATCTCGGAGGCGGCAGACAAGTTCGGAGCGCAGTGCGTGGTCGTCGCGATCGATGCGAAGCGCGTCGAAGCTCAGAGGTGGGAAGTGTACACCCACGGCGGCCGGACTCCCACCGGCATTGATGCGCGCGAATGGGCGGCGAAGGTCGAGCGGCTCGGCTCGGGCGAGATCCTGCTCACAAGCATGGACGCCGACGGGACGAAGGACGGCTATGACATCGAGCTGACGCGGGCGATCGCCGAGAGCGTGAACATCCCCGTTATCGCATCGGGCGGCGCGGGTACTCCGGAGCACATGTATGAGGCGCTGGCGGAGGGCGGGGCCGAGGCGGCGCTGATCGCCTCGATCGTACACTACGGCGAGTACAGCATCAGGGAGATCAAAGAGTACCTGACCGATCGGGGTATCCCGATGCGGCCGGTGCTGTAGGGCAAAGGTTCCATGGGCCTTTGGACTCCGGAGGAGCAAGCATGCGGATTCCCGATGAGATAAGATTCGATACCGACGGTCTGATCCCCGCGGTCATACAGGATGCGAACAGCGGACAGGTACTCATGCTTGGATTCATGAACCGCGATTCGCTGCAGCGAACCCTCGATGAGGGAAGGGTCTGCTTCTGGAGCCGCACGCGCAACAAGTTCTGGCTGAAGGGCGAGGAGTCGGGCAACTTCCTTCTTGTGAGGGGCGTCTATGCCAACTGCTACGCCGACTCGCTGCTCATCAAGGCCGAGCCGGTCGGGCCGACGTGCCACAACGGCTACGAGAGCTGCTACTATCGGCAGTTCGGTGATGACGGCCTGGAGATGATCGCCGAGCAGCTTTTCGACCCGAAAGAGGTGTACAATAAATGATTTCCCTGCGTCGCTGGGCAATTCTTGCAGTCTCGATCATCGCAGTTGTCGCACCGGCGGCGTCGGCACCGGAATACCGGGAGATCACAATACTGCACACGAACGACACGCACGACCACCTGTTTCCGTTCAGCTACCCCGACCCGCCCACCTCGAGTTCGGCCTACGCCTTGAGATCCGAGACCAAGGACATCGGCGGCATCGCGCGAAGGGCCACCCTCGCCCGCGAGATCAGGCTCGAGATGCACGGGAATGCGCTTCTGATGGACGCGGGCGATATCTCGGACGGCACTCCGTTCTCGATCGAGTATCTCGGCGAGGCGAGCTTCGCTGCGATGTCGGCCGCCGGATATGACATCATGACTCTCGGCAACCATGAGTTCGGGCAGACACTCGATCAGTTCAGGAGGAACATCGGGACCGCCACATTCCCGATTGTCTGCGCAAACCTGCTCGACAGAAAGACCGGCAAGCTGCTCCTGCCGCCATACCTCATCTACGATATCGACGGCGCGAAGATCGCCGTAATGGGGCTGACCGTCATGTCGCCCGAGTACAAGGCGGCGAAGGAGGGACTCGACTTCCTGGATCCCTATCAGGTCGCGAGAGAGTTGGTGCCCGCACTCAAGAAGCAGGCCGACATAGTGATCGTGCTGAGCCACCTGGGGTCCAGCGAGGACGAGATGCTCGCGAAAGAGGCGCCGGGGATAGACGTAATCGTCGGAGGGCATTCCCACGCACGAATCACGAAGCCCAAGCTGATTCGCCAGACCGATGAACGGCACGCCTTCTGGATCGGCGGGACGGTGATCGTACAGGCCTACGAGAAGGGGGCGGAACTCGGACGGCTCGACCTACGACTCCGTCGAGACGGCGGACCGTTCACACTCATGGGCTGCAAGGGACAACTGATCCCTATCACTTCGGCAATCTCGGACGATCCCGCGACGGCCGCCGTCGTGAACCGCTACTACCGGCCGATGAAGGCCTACTACGGCGAGGTGCTGGGGGAGGCTACTGCGACGTTCTACGACGACCGGTCCAGAGAGAGCACGATCCTCAACCTCGTGTGCGACGCGATCCGTGAGGCCGCGCAGTCGGAGGTCGGAATTTACGGCATCGGAGGCATCCGGGCAGATCTCCAGTCAGGCCCGGTGCGGGGCTGGGACATCGCGACCGTGCTTCCGTTCAAGAACAAGCTTGTCGTGATGGAGATCACCGGGCAGAGGCTCAAGGAGGGGCTTCTGCGCTTCAGGCCGGGTGTGTCCGGAATGCGATACAGGGTCGTGGGCGAGAGAATGGTCGAGGCGAGCATCGGCGGAGAGCCGGTTGACGACAGCGCGATATACAAAGTCGCGACGATTGACTGGCTCGTGAGCCTGTACTTCACCGACGTCGCCGATACGAAGGTGATGGATACCATGTGCAGCGACGCGGTGATATCCTATATCAAGTCGCGGGGCAAGATCACTCCCACGGCGGACGGAAGGCGGGTCATAGAGTGAGCGACACAGCGGACCTGATCCTTCAGAACGGGCGAATCTTCACCCTCGACCCAGTGAATCCCTGGGCATCGGCGGTCGCTATCGCGGGCGACCGGATTCTTGCTACGGGAAGCCTAGGCGAGGTCGAGGCGCTGCGCGGCCCCGGAACAGAGGTCATGGACCTGACGGGCAGTACTGCGATCCCCGGCCTCACCGATTCGCACATCCACCTGCCGATGTACGGAGTGGACGAGCTGTTCCGCGCGGATCTCGGCGGGTGCACCTCGATCGGTGACGTGCAGGACCGTCTCCGCAAGTTCGACAGAGAACGCTCGCCGCAGTGGATCATCGGCCGCGGTTTTGACCATGAAATCTTCGCAGAGAAGCGGTTCCCGACGCGCACGGAGTTGGACGCGGTCAGTCCGGACAAGCCGGTGGTGGTCGTGCGCCTCTGCGGACATGCCGTCGTCTGCAACAGCCGGGCGATCGCGATGGCGGAGGAGGGCAAGCTGCCCGCCGAAGGGCGCGAGACCGGCCTGCTCACCGAGGACGATCAGGACTACGTCTTCGAACACGCGCCGTGCCTGACCACCGCTCAACGTACGGAGGCGATCCTCTTCGCGGCCGAGAAGGCTCGCGCGAGCGGCATCACGGAAGTCCACTGTCTGATATCCGGCGCCGAGGATCTTACGATCCTGCAGGGACTGCACGCCGAGAACAGGCTCCCCATTCGCTTCTATGTGCAGGTGCCGTACAGCCTGTTCCCGCAGTTGTCGGCGGAGGGACTCAGGACCGGCGACGGCGACGACCGGCTTCGCATCGGCTCGGTGAAGATGTTCCAGGACGGCTCGATGGGGGCATGGACTGCCGGCATGCGCGAGCCTTTCACAGACCGGCCCGAGACCAGCGGCCTCCTCATGCACGCGCAGGACGAGATGACCGAGATGGTCCGCAAGGTCCACAACGCCGGATGGCAGGCGGCGACACACGCTATCGGCGACCTTGCGATCGAGACCGTGATCAACGCATACGAGACCGTTCTGAGGGAAACCGGAGAAGACAACCGCGTGCGCCGCCACCGCATCGAGCACGCCTCGATACTGGCCGAAGACCTCGTCGCGCGGATGGCGAGCCTGCACATTCTTGCCGCAGTTCAGCCGCAGTTCGTGCTGACGGACTTCTGGACGATCAACCGCGTGGGTCCGGAGCGCTACCGGTGGACCTACCCGTTCCGAACGCTCGTCGAGGCGGGAATACCGACTTCGCTCGGCTCGGACTGCCCGGTGGAGCGGCTGGACGCCTTCCAACTGATCTACCGCGCGGTGACGCGAGACGCATACAGCCAGTCGGAGTGCCTGACGGTGGAGGAGACGATCAGACTGTATGCCCTCGGCGGCGCATACGCGGGCTTCGAGGAGGGTCTGCGCGGCTCGCTGGAGGCGGGGAAGCTCGCGGACATCGTAGTGCTCGACACGGATATCTTCGGTTCCGATCCATCGGATATCGCCAAGTGCCGCCCGACGCACGTTATCATCGGCGGTCAGTACCATGCGGCCTGACCGATAGGCCCGCAATCCCGCAATCGTCTCACGCGTTCCGGGCCAGGAGTGCAACTCCTGGCCCAAATGCCGTCTGCAACCCGGCCCATTCGTTCTCCGTTGGTACGCGGAGTGTCCTCTAAACTTCCCCAGCAATCTCACCGATAATGTAGTCACTAGTTGCCTCGTGCGGGCACGAGCACGGCATCGCGATCATCTTCGATGAGGTATGGGGATGGCTAACTCGGAGTTCAGCATCACACTTAGAAACTACGCAGGTGTCCCAGTGCTGGATCTCACCGGCGAGATAAACAAGCACACACTCGAACGACTCGAGGAGATGATCGAGAGACTGGTCAGCGCGGGCCACTACAACGTCATGATCAATCTCAAGAAGGCCGCCGCACAGAGCCTCAGAAACCTGGAATCGCTCAAGAAGGTAGCATCGCTCGTACAGTCGCACTACGGCAACCTGGATCTCATTGCAGACGCCCAGCAGATAGCAGGCATCGTGCATCGAAACTCGGTGGAGAAGCTGTTTCGATTCTGCACGTCGGAGGGACAGGCGCTCTCCAGGATTCGCAGGATATCCGAGCCGGCATCCGACGTCCGCTCCGTCACGGCCAGACTCGCTGAATCAAAGGTGAAACAGGTACAGGCATGAGTAGAGAGAATACACAGCTTCGAATCATAAATGTGGTGGACCCGATCATGTGCTTGAGGTGCAGCAGCGCACATATTGCCGAGGTGCTGTTCACGGACGGGTCAACGAAGAAGATGTTCTACTGCTCCCGCCTGGACTGCGACAACTGGAACTGCAGCGGGTCTGAGGTCTCCGAGGTCGAGGAAGCAGCTACCGAAGAACTGGGCGAATAGTCTCTCCCGCAGATGCGGAGTACCGGGCCGGCGATCAGGGATTGCCGGCCTTTTGCACGTCTGCCTGGAGCAGCCCCACCGGCGGATCGATGCGCACGAGGTTGCCTGCCGCTCCATCGAGGACATACAGTCCTCCGTCGCCCGACGCGCATACGCCGCTGAAGAGATTCTCGATGCGGGGCAGGCCGACCGACCCGAGGAAGTCACCCTGCGGGCTGAAGGCGTCTAGAGCCTGACGTCCAGACTGCCGAAATGCGAGCAGCACCCACAGGATAGAGCTGGCGGGATCAAAGCAGATGTCCGATATCAGCACGGCGTCCTCGGGATGGTCGAAATCCCTCTGCCAAGTGTCCAGCGAAGTCCCGGCGCACCTATCGCCGACCTCAGCAACCTCTGCGGTTCGCGATATGCGCCAGACTCGGTATGGAGGCATTCCATAGCTCACGTAGGCGCTCCCAACGGTATCCACGTCTACACTCACGAGTTCGGGCGCAAGGTGCGAGCGGTGCCGTTTTGGAGCACACAGGGTATCCAGCGGGCAGCCGATCGCGTCATAGCAGTCGAGCTTCTCTTCATCGCCGCTCGATGAGAGAACGTAGACCGTATCATCTGGACCGCCGCAGAAAGCAAGCAGGCCGGGCGCGGCAAACTCGCCTGTCTCCCGGCCCATGGGATCGTACCTCACCACACGCCCGTTTCCGGGATCGGCGACAGAGAAGGAAGAATCCGCGGTTACCAGCAGACTGAGGCCGGACTCCTGACCCTGAATCGGCGCCGGGTTGATCACGTCGAATGTGCGCTCGATCTCGCCCTGCGGGGCGATGCGATGCACCGAGGCATTGACCCCGTCGCCTACATACACCCTGCCTTCCGGATCGGCGCACAGATCGTCGAATCCGGTCTCGAATAGATCCAGGGCTTCCGCGATGTTCACCCGCCAGATGACTTGCGCTTCGTTCACTGGGCGTTCTCCCTGATCCCGAATACCGTAGCAGTGACGACGACCGGGTTGGTCATGCCGGTCCAGGCGCGAACTCCGGCGTACTTGCCCGAGAGATACGTCTCGTACCACAGTGCGATCTCATAGGTGCCGGGCGCGGACATATCCCACCTCCCGCGAGCGCCGGGCTTGTTGATCTCGACGGCGAATGACTTCGTTTCACCGGGTCGGACGCTCAGGAAGTCGCCTTTTCGATGCAACGGCATGACGGCCGCGTCCCCGTGGTAGGTGGTACGCTCGCCACCGCGCTTGATATCAACCTTCAAGGGAAGCTGATTGCTAGCGAGGATGGCGGGATACGGCTCCACCCATGAACTGAGCATGATGCTCCGGCTGCCGCGATTGGTCAGAAGGACCGTCAGCCCGATCGGGGCGCCCGACGCAACGCTCTGGGCCGCCGGCCGGACGTCCAGCACAAGGTCATTCTTGATCCCCGACCGCTCGCCGAGGCCCTCATACTCGTCTACCTCGGCCATCCTGCGGCGCTCGTCAGCGCCTGCGTCCAGACGCGCGGAAACCCACAGGCTCGCCAGCCACCCGGCGACTGCGGCCACCAGGACCACGACGGCCATCAGACCATAGCGACCATTGAACCCGGCGAGTTTCACGATAACACCTGTGATAGAAGACTACGAACAGAAGGCCTGCCTCTTCACTCTCAGGTAGTAGAGGTAGTTCTCATAGGAAACATCCGGAGGCACTCGATGGTCAACGTGGGGTATGAACCCCCCTGACTCCACAGTCGGGCGCAGCCTCTCGATCTCCTGCTCGATCTCGCCTCTGCCCCGCGCCAACTGAATCTTGTCCACGCCGCCCGCGAGTAGAACCTGCTGCCCGTACTTCGCCCTCAGCTCGGCGGGAATCGTGCCGGAGTTGATCTCCAGCGGGAACATGCAGTTGACGCCGCCCTCGATCCAGAGGCCGACCAGCTCATTGATATTTCCGTCGCAGTCGGTGATCACCACGTCAATCCCGTGCTTGTGAAGTATGTCGGTGATCCGCTTGTAGCGCGGGACCATCCATTCCTTGAACATCTTCGGCGAGATGATCGGGCCGTGGTTGAAACACATGTCCTCCCAGCCGGAAGCGAAGTCCAGATCGGAGTACTGTTCGAGTGAGTAGTTGAGGATCTTCTCGATCATAACTGTGACTTGTTCCATGACCTCGACGATCAGATCGGGATCGTCGTAGCACGTGAGAGACACGCCCTCAAATCCCATCCAGTTGCGTATCCAGCCGAACAGCGAACCGAAGCCGATGCCCGCCGGGTAATCTCGCCCCACGAGGTTCTTCCGGACGGCGTCCCAGTCCACGCCGTACCGCGCGGGATCGTCCGGGTTGATGCGGTGCTTGAAGTCCTCCTCCCAAGTCTGCCGATCCTTGAGCGGAAACTCGATGTAGTGCGGGATAGTTGACGAACCATCCGTGTAGACCATGCACTTGGCCCCGTCGCCGCCCCGAATGATCTTGTAGCGGTCGGTCTCCTCCAACACCTCGTGCTGGTAGCCGGGGTTGATGCCCATGTGAACCGGCACGCCCCCGGTTGGGTCGAAGCCGAAAAACACATCGGCCGCCCAGTTGGAGTCAATCTCGGCGGGCAGGCCCTCGTCGTGCCACCGCACGAGAGTGTCGTCCCAGTAGCCGAACTCATGGTTCGGGATGCGGTCCACGCTCTGGAAGTGCATTGTGCGCCGATAGCGATCCCGGTGCGTATAGGCACCGGGAGACGGCGTCTCCTCAAGCCCGTATTCCTTCAGTTTCCGGTCTTCCGATCTCAACTCGAGCAGCCGAGTGCGCTTATCTTCTGCCATAGGTCCCCCTGGTCCGAAATGGGCGGTCAATCGCGCAACCAGCATACACAATGAGCCAAGCGAGGTCAAGAGCGGGTCGGAATACAAGAGAACGGGCCCGGCGCCGATGGCGCCGGGCCCGTGTGGCACGCGGTCTCGCATGTAGACTATGCGCGTCTTCGGCGGAGAATCAGACCCGTGAGGCCGGCCATGCCGCTGAAGAGCGCCAGAACGCCGCTCGGCTCGGGGATGACGTTTATCCTGTCAATCTGCGATCCCCAGTCCGCGTCGCCGAGGATCGTGATCACCGCCATGCTCGGGATCGGCGCGACATTCAGCACCCAGGTATCGGTATACCAGCCGCCGCCCACGGGGCCAGCTTCGGCCAGCACCGTCGTCTTGCCAAGCACCGTAAACTGCGGCGATGCCTGGATCGTCGGAGCCTTGCTGATATCATCCCAATAGGTGATCTTCACGACAAGCTCCTTCCACGATTCCGGAGGGGCGTTGTCCATATCGGGAATGCTCAGAACGATGGAGCCCGTGGCGATATCCCACCAGCCCTGGGCGCTCCCGTACACGGCGGGCATGGTGTCATACCAACCGGTACCCCATAGGGGGTCCACGTTGATCACAGCCGAAGGCACGCCGTAGAAGTTCTGGTACACCTCAGGCGATGCCGGATTCGCCCACGTGCTGAAGTTCCACGTCGCGTCGGCAGCCTGGGCAACAGAGACCATGAGCGCCAAGACGGCTATGATCGCCGCGAAGACAATTGGTCTTCTCATCCTTCTCTCCTTTCCTTCCGGTTCAATAGACCGGATTCGCTGTTCTTCGGCACCGTCCGGGACCCCGAGTCATGCGGAATGCACCGAGGCCCCGACGGTTGCCTTTTCTATTCTCAAGCCGATTCTACTGAGGATCGCCCGCGGTGAACCAGTTGGCCTTCATGATGTTGTAGTCCGCACCGTTGACTACCCCATCGCCACTGATGTCGGCCGCGGGAGCCGCCTGGAACCAACTAGACTTGAGGAGGTTGTAGTCCGCTATGTTGACAGAGTTGCCGCCGTCGATGTCGCCACCTGCGAGAACAAAGTCCACCGCATCAACCAGCGAAGCGGCTTTGTTCTGCCTGAGCGTCCACGCGGTCTTGGCGCTCAATGTGCTCACCGTGTCGGGCAGGTTCACCAGCTTGTAGCCAGCAACGCCGCCGGCGAACGACAGGGACCTGGTGATCGGCGCTGCGCCGTCAATCGAGAACGCAACGTCTCTGGAAGCTCCTACGAAGCCGGGCAGAGTGACCGTGCCGTTGATCTCGTTCTTGTTGACATAGATCCAGTCGTTCAGAACGGTCACAGAGTCATCGGCCTCAGTAACGGTTACGGTGATCTGATGCGCACCGTTGGCGGTCGCACCATCTACCGTTGCCGTGCAGACGTAGTTGCCGCCAGACTCCGTCACGGCGCCGGTCGCCACGCCGTCCACGGAGATCTGAACCGGGTCGTTCGCCCCGAAGCCGATCGCGGGGCTCGGCATCACGGTGATGAGCACGTCGCCGCGAAGCGTAACAGGGGCGGTCGCCGCGGAACTGCCGGTCTTCACGTTGGCCGCGTTCTGGGTGGCCGTGAACCACGGGGCATCGACGCCGATCACGGCGGTGGCCGTGCTGCCGAAGTCTCCGCCCTTCCCGTCGTCCTTGCGCATTCTCCAACTCGTGTTGTAGTAGCCGCCGGTCGCCGGCGCAGTGAGACTCACAGTGAAGGTCGCGGTGTCACCCGGATAGTAGTAGCCGTCGTTCGCGAGCTGAACCTTGACGCCGGCGCCTCCAAACTGGTCTGCGTTGGTCCCCTTCAGCACCCACACGTTGTAGGGCCCGTAGACGGTACCGACCTGCTTCATTCCCCAGCACCATGCCTGACCGAGGTTTCGCATAGTGACCGTGCCCGTGAAGGTCTCACCGGGCTGCACTACCGCCGGGAAACTCACCGACTCGACGGTCGCGGCCAGCCTCGCCTTAGGAGTCACACCGAAGAAGTTGCAGATTCCGGTGTACATACCCCAAGCCACGGTGGAGCGGAAGATCGGGTCCTGGTGGAATGCCTGATCGGGGTAGAACTTCCAGTCGTCGTGGAAGAGAAGCTCCATCAACTGGGCCGGGCACTTGCACTCCCGGATTTCACCGAAGTTGGTTGTCTTCACGCCGCGATCCTGCCAGCGATAGTTAGTCCCGCCGTCCTGCACGTAGCCGCGATAGGTGCCGTACGCGACGGTCCACTCGGGCGGAGTTATCGTTGAGTTTGCGCTGTCGTAGATGGGCTCGGCCCAGTAGCCGTCATACTGCGTGCGAATGGCGCTGATGACGCCGTTCTCCACCGCCGTGCAGAAGGCCTGGGACTGGGCCTGTTCGGTCGGATACTGGGTAGCGTACCAGTAAGTCTCAGTACCGCGTGCCTGAGACTGTATGGGCGTCCCTGTTGTGGCCGCGTTGCTATGCAGGCTGAACGAGACGGTGTTGGTATAGCTGTAGCCCAGGGTCTGCATCAGCCAGTTGGTGTAATAGGCCCTCGCCCGGAGGTCTATGTTGCTCTCTCCGGTCACATCCGTGGTGTTCCAGACCGTGGAAGGTATGCCGCCCCGATCCTGCAGGGCATACTTGGTGGCAGTCTGCCACTTCGGCAGCGGGAACGTTGGCGCCGGATAGCCATAGGTCGTGGCAGGGAAATCGCCGGCGTTCTTGTCAAGGTTTCTGGAGCAGTAGGTTGCGGCGCCTCCAGACTGACAGTAGGCATAGAGGAACCTGATGGTCTCCGGGGACATATCGTCCTCGTAGTACATCGGCCACCCGAGCCCCTTCGTCCAGTAGTAGTAGTCACTGGGCTGATAGGAGTACGGGGCGTATGGCGAGTTCGTCACCGGGTTCGGCCCACAGAACGTCCGCATGGCCCTATACCAGACCGACGGGGGCGTACCGTACACGTATGAGCCGTGGCTGGGATGAAGGACGACCAGTTTCCCGGCCAACTCAGTGGAGATGGGGGCCACGCTAGGCTCGGACAGCGGGTTCTGCGCGCCCATGGCAAGTCTGCGGACGACGGGGCTAACCGAGGGCACGTCACCCTCATAGGTCTGCTCCGATCTCGTGAGATAGGCCCACAGAGGCTGACCGCCGACCTGCACCTCGATGTCCGTCAGTTCCTTGAAGGGCGACACAGCATCCACAATGGCCTTGACCATGCTATCCGACATCGTATCGCAGAAATCCGGAGGGATCGCCTCCAGGCTCAGTTCCACGATGATGCTGCCGCCGACAATCGTGATATCCACAACCGAAGTCCCTTCCGGGAACACGCCGCTGTCGGTCACCACGCTCTCGACCGCATCATAGGGGTCTGCCTGAACCGCGGACCCTGCCGAACATATCGCCAAACAGAGTCCGAGCACGACAAACAGAAATCGCTTCCTTATCACTTTCCAAATCCTCCTTCCTTATGTCGTCCCGGCTGTGAACGCCGGGTACGGGATCGAGTTAGATTGGTCAGATATGCATCACCCCATTCCTCTCATGCCAAGGACTATAACGCAAGACCCCGACACGCGTGCGTCGAGAAACGCGCAATGTCGGGGTTTTGCAGAGAAACAATATGCATCCAGAGTAGGTTTCGACTCAACACGTACGGACGTATCATCTCCGTCGCTCCAGATCCGGATTGCAGACAGATGCCAACGCCAAACGCCTCAGAAGCCGGGGAAGTGGAAATCCCGGCAAGTTCTGAAGCCGGAGTAGTTACTTTCCCAGTATAAGTGCGGGTCCGGACATTGTCAACTGGTATCTGCAAAAACTGGTAATAATACCGGCTGCTTCCGGCGGTGACAATCCGGCAAAGCTCGCCCCTGCGCAACCGATACTCGCCGCAGGCGTCTGGGCACGAATCATGCGAGCTTAGCGATCAGATTGTGAGTACGAGAAGACTTGGCATAAGATGCGGGGCGATGCAGCCCCTCGCTTCTTCCTTGCCGTCGCCTACGCTAGATCCCTCCCATGGCATAAAACCCTTTCCGCCGTAGTGAACTGGGACAAAGGTAGGCCAAGAGCGGGGTGGGCTATAAGAGAGCAGGCCCGGCGCCATCGCGCCGGGCCTGTCTGCCGATTTGACTCGAAGATGGTAACTTCGAGCCTGCCACTGGCACTAGTGGATCTGGACATTCCCTCCACCGAGGGTTCCACCCGCAGTGTAGCCGGTATCCAGTGTGATCTTGAACACATCAGCGCTACCGGGCTCACCGTTGTCGGTGACATCCACACGGAACCAGTGTCCCGGCTCACCGTTGATTGTGCAGTTCGCATAGAACCAGGCCTGGTTGCCAGCGATTCCCAGCGCGATCATCTCGGTAGCCTGCACGCTCATCTTCAGGTCGTGGTCTTGATAGCTAAGGCTGCCGGTGGGAGCGGCCGCGCCATCAACATACTCGCAGACGAAACCGCATGTAGCCTTCTTGCCCACAAGATCGAACCATCCGCCTGCCGTTACCTTGCCGACGGAGTTCGCAACCTCTATCCGCGCCGACGCGACATCGCCGAACGCACCGCCCCGTGCATCATCCTTCAGCATCTGCCATTCGGTGGCGTACTGACCGGTTGTGACAGGCGCCGTGAGCGTCAGGTTGAACGTGAGCGAGTCGCCAGGGAACACGGGAGCAGCATTGGGCACCGCGAGCTTCGTACCGGCCGGAACGAACGGATCGCCCGCAGCCGCGGCCAGGTACCATACCGTGTAAGGGAAGTAGATCATATCCACCCACTTGTCACCCCAGCACCAAGCCTGGCCGAGGTTCTTGACAGTCACCGCGCCGGTGAACGCCTGCCCCGGGGCAACGACCTGCGGGACGTCAATGCTCTCGACGGCCGCAGCCAGCCTTGCCTTCGGGGTAACTCCGAAGTGGTTGCAGATCCCTTCGTACATGCCCCAGGCAACCGTGGACTGGAAGATTCGATCCATTGCGAACACGTGGTCAGGGTAGAACTTCCAATCGTCATGGAAGAGAAGCTCCGTCAAGACCGCGGGTACCATGGCCTCACGGATCTCGCCGAAGTTGCTGGTCTTGACGCCGCGGTCCTGCCATCCGGAAGTGGTACTGGGAGTGCTGGGCCCATCGTGGTCGTATCCGCGATAGGTGCCGCTGGGCCACTCCGGCGGGTTCGGGCCGACTGGGTACATGGCTTCCGCCCAGAAACCATCGTACTCGTTCTTGATGGCGTTGATCATGGCGTCGTTGAACGACTTGGCGAGAGCCTGAGCCTTCGACTGCAGCCACGGATAGGTCGAGGTATACCAGTAGGTCTCGGTGCCGCGAGCAGTGCCGGCCCCAGCCGCATTGGTGTGCAAGTGGATGGATACCCAGTTCTCCCAGACGTCCGGCCTGTTCTTGACGATATCCTTCTCGGCGGCGGTCAGCGGCCACTTCTTTTCGCCAAATACGGGCTCAACCATGTTATAGTTGGTCCAGTACGGCCTCGCCCGGATATCCTTGTCGGTCTGAGCGGTCAGAGAAGGCTCGTTCCAGACCGCCTCGGGCGCACCGATATCCTGCAGGTAGTACTTTGCAGCCGTAGCCCACTTCGGAATCGGATACGCGCAGTTTGGGTACCCGTAGGCATTGTAGTCGAAATCGCCCGCGGCCTTGTCGAGGTTTCTCCCCACGATGACGTTCGCACCTGACGACTCACAGTAAGCCTTTAGGAAGGTGATCTCCTGCGGAGTGCGATAGTCCTCATAGAACGATCCCCACTGGAAGCCTTTTGTCCAGTAGTAGTAGTTGCTCGGCTGGTAGACACTCTGCCAAGTCGAATCCCACCCCGCGGGAAGAGGAGGACTGGGATTCGGCCCACACAAGGTCCGCATAGAAACGAACCAGCGGTTGTAGCCCTGATGCCAATACATGCCGTGGCTCGGGTATAGGCCGACGCCTTTGCCCGCCAACTCGCTCGTTAGGGCTGCCACACCGGAGACCAGCGGAGCCTGCACGGACATGGCTCTGAGAAGGGAAGGCGCGGTAGACGCGACGGACGCGTCGGCCTGTGGGAGGTACTCCCACAGAGGCTTGCCGGCAACAGTGACTTCGATGGCCTTGATGTTCTCAAACTCGGCCAGAGCATCCGTGATGGCTTCAACCATTGCATCCGACAGAGCATCGCCGAAGTTTGGAGTGATGGCTTCGCCACTCAGATCAACTACCGCGCTGGTGTCGTCATAGGTGACACCGACTACGCTCGTGCCCTCCGGGAAGACCCCGCTATTGGCGACCGCACTCGCGACGGCGTCCACCGGAGTCTGCGCAGAGGCACCCGACACCAGCAATGTGCCGACAGACATCAGGCACAGACAGAGAATGCACTTCTTCAACATTTCTCAACAACCTCCTTTTATCGTCGCTGCCGGCCTTATGAGCCGGTGGTGATTGCGGGGCAGATATGATCCGTTCGCATCACCCCTCTCCCATGCTGGGTCGGTAACTCAAGAAGCCCGATCCCAGCACGTCCGAAGACGTATTGAGGATTCGGGCTTCCAAGCTTCGCTCGCCCGCCAGGAAGACGAACTCGCGTTTCGAAACGTTCGGCCGTCGCATCTTCGTCGCTCCAAAACTGCGCTGAGAACGAGACTGCAAGCAGAACGCAAACCATCATGCGCCCGGACGCGAGTGTCTCTGCACATCCTGCCTCTGCAGACTATCCGACCCACGCCTACGGCAAGTAATCTACTTTCCCAGTATATTTGCCTGCTTTCGGGCTGTCAAGCACCAAACACGGAAAACAGGTAATAATACCGGCTTGTTCCGGCGGTTCCGATCCGGCGTCACTCGCATCCAGAAAACCGGTACTTACCGTAGGCGGTTCGGCACGGATCATGCAAGCTCAGCAGTGAGAGTTTGAACATGAGGAGAGGTGCCATGAGAACCAGGATGACGCTGCTGTTCGCCGTTTCCTTCCTGCTGTATGCCGCTGAACTGGCCTACGGCGAGAACGTCTCCTACACCAAAGTGCGCTGGAGCGGCGTGTCGGCCAACGTCGTCTACGTCAACATGGCATCTCCGAACGTGCGCGTCACCCCCGCCCTTGCGAAGAACGGCACGGGCACCAGCGAGACATTCGGGGCGATGGTCGAGAGGCTGAATCCTACGGCGGCGATCACCGGTACGTTCTTCTGCACCCGCAGTTACAGGCCCACGGGAGACATCGTAATCGAGGGCAAGCTGGTTCACTCGGGATCTGTAGGCGTCGCCCTGTGCGTCACGGACCAAGGGCGAGTGGACTTCAAGAGCATGAGAGAAGGGCGAACCTCCGACTGGGCGGGCTGCCGGACGGTTCTCTGCACCGGACCCACGCTTGTACGGAACGGCAAGCCGTCGGTAGCGCCGAAGTCGGAGGGCTTCCGGGACCCGGAGATCTTCAGGCGGAAGCCGCGCACGGCGGTCGGCATGACCGACTCGAACAAGCTGATACTCGTCACGACGAGCACCCCCGTATACCTGAGCGAACTGGCGAAGGTCATGCGCCACCTCGGCGCAGTTGACGCGCTGAACCTCGACGGCGGCAGTTCCACCGCCCTCTACTACCGCGGCAGTACGATCGTCAGGCCCGCCCGCAGCATGACGAACCTCCTGGTCGTGTACGAAACGCCCAAGCTGTACGCGTCATACCGGTCTCAGCTCGCGCCGAACATGCCTCGCACGACGGTCGCATCGCGGCCGGCAGCCGATCCCGCCGACGATCTGCTCGAGCGCCTGTTCGCCGCGAGACCGAGACGCATCCTGCCGTATCCCTGGCAAATGCCGGCGGCCGTGAGCCTGGGAGGCGCCGGCGCGACCGTGATCACGTCAAGAGGCTCGATCCTCAACTGAAGTCGGCCTCCCCGACCGATGAAACCTTGACACCCGGCGCCGGTTCGGGGATAATCAGGGCGCGTAAACCCACTTCATCAGGGAGCAATCACTGGAATGAGCAAGGTATTCTTCGCCTCGGCTGTCGCGCGCGAACTCAAGGCGGACTCGACTCTCCCAGCCAAGTTCGACCGCGTCCTCGATCGCCTCAGCATCGCGCCCGAACTCAAGGACAAGCGGGTCTGCATCAAGATGCACCTCGGCGGGAACATCGGCTACTCGACGATCCACCCGCTGTTCGTCCGCAGACTCGTCTCGTTCATCAGATGCGCCGGTGGGCGTCCGTTCGTCACAGACACGCTCGGAGGGGCAATGTCGGCCGTCGAGAGAGGCTACACGACGGAGACGATCGGCTGCCCTATCCTTCCAGCCGCGGGGAGCGGCGACAAATACTTCTACGCCCATCGCATTGACTACAAGAACCTGCCTGAGCTGCAGATCGGCGGAGAGGTATGGGATGCCGACTATCTGGTATGCCTGTCGCACGTCAAAGGGCACGGGAACACGGGCTTCGGCGCCTCCATCAAGAACATCGCGCTAGGGGCGATGATCGGCAAGAATCGAAGCGCAATGCACATGGTCCAGCATGCGGATCCTTACTGGGACGCGGACAAATGCACGCACTACTCCGACGGCTGCGCGAAGTGCGCGGAACACTGTCGAGTACGCGCGATGCGCTTCGCCGACGATATGAAGCTGCATGTCGGCTTCCACGAATGCAACTTCTGCCTCGAGTGCAACGATCTATGCCCTACGGGGGCGCTCTCGATCCGCGACGAGATCGCCGCCTCGTTTCAGGAACTGACGGCCATCGCCGTCCAGGCGGTCATGAGCCGTTTCCCGCAAGGGAACGCGGCGTTCATCAACTTCGCGCTCAACGTCACGCCGTACTGCGACTGCTGGGGCTTCACGAGCGCCAACCTCGTGCCGGACATCGGCATCTTCGCCGCAAAGGACATCGTTTCCATAGAGCAGGCTACGCTCGACAGCATTGACCGACGCAGCCTTCTCCCGGGGACAGTGCCGCCGCCGCTCGTCATGAACGACCAGGAGGGCAGACACCTCTTTCACCGCATCCACGGCAAGGACCCGTACATCCAGGTGCGCGCGGCGGAGAAGCTCGGGCTTGGGTCGAGCGAATACGAACTGGAAGAAGTTGAGTGACGGGTGACTGCGGACGGCAGCACACAATGCCATCGGGGCAGGAGTCGAACTCCTGCCCCAATTTCTTTCTGCGCTCTCCGTTCTCCCGGCTTCGGGCTGAATCCCGCCGTCTCCTGCTACATCTTCCAGTATTTCAGAATCAGGTCGCGGGTCTTCTTGACGCCCTCGATCTGGTCGCCGCCGCCCTCGAACTCAATCGAGACCGCGCCCCTATACCGCGCATCCTTGAGCATCTGTAGAACCTTTCCGAACGGTACGACCGTCTCCTCGCCGTCCTCGCCGAAGGTATGCGCCTTGGCGTGAACATGGTAGGCGTAAGGAGCGAGCTTGGCGTTCTCCTCGAGGATCAGATCCTGCGGCCAGTTCTTGAAGTCGAGGCATGAGCCGACCCACTTCGGATCGGTCTCCTTGATGATTCGAATGATGTTGTCGGCCTTCTTCGACGGCCCGCCGTGGTTCTCTATCGTCATCTTGACATTGAGTTCCTTCGCGAGCGGAAGGAGCTTCTTGAACGCGGCGATGCACCTCTCCGTGCCGATGGTATCGTCCTTCGCCTGGTCGCCGAGGCCGCCCAGGTTCAGCCGGACCAACGGCGCGCCGAGGTATGCAGCCGCCCGCATCTTCTCGGCATCTACCTCGATCTGTCTGTTCCAGGCTTCGTCGTCGGTCGTCGAGAGGTTGCCCTCGCATATAAGTCCTGCGATGATGATGCCGCTGTCCTTGGCGGCCTTCTTGATCTGGTCGAGATACGCGGTGTCGGTAGCCGACTTCAGCCAGATGTCGTTCAACGTCACGCCCTTCATGCCGAGTTCCTTCATGAGCTTCATGACGCCGATATGGTCGTACTTGCCCTCGGCGGGCTCCTTCGACATGACGTTCCTTATGCTGTACGTCTCACAAGCGATGTACACCCGAGGTTTACGAGGCGTCGGAGCCTTCGATTCCACAGGACCGGCCAACATTGCGGTCATAATAACTGCACCTCCCAGCACCAAGCCGACACTCACTCTAAGAATCCTCATTGCTTACCTCCATTGGGCAGGCTCTCTACCCGACAACGTCCTTCAACTTGCGAATGAAACCCGGAACTCCGGTCTTCGGATCTTCCTGACCCTCATACTCCAGCGTAAGATATCCGCGGTAGCCGATTCCGCTCAGTATCTCAGTCACCTTCTTAAGATCCACGGCACGGGCATCCTGCCCTGCCGGTCGCACCTCCGTCTTGATATGCGTTGTGACGGCATAGGGAGCAGCTAGAGCGATGTCGGCATAGGGATCGTCCGTACGGAAGTTGCCGGCGTCCAGATTGATACCGACCCAGTCGGACTTGACGGCTTCGATCATCGAGACGATCTGGCCGGCCCCGGCAGTCACTCCTCCATGGTTTTCGAGCGCCAGGATCACGCCTCGCTGCTCGGCCAGAGGAACACATTCCTCGAGGCACTCGACCACCCACTTCATTGCCTGCTCGGACGACGAGTTCTGCGGCACACTCCCTGCGAACACGCGCATGCACGGAGCGCCCATCTCGGACGCATGGTCTATCCATGCCTTCACGAGAGCGATCTGCTTGTCGCGCTCGGCGCCGGCGGGATGCGTGAACCGGTTGCCGACCGAGGTGGCGCAGATATCCAAGCCGAGCAGAAAAGCCCTGCGCTTCACGCGGTTGATGTAGGCAACGTCCACGTCCGGCGGAAAGTAGTAGGAGGTAAGTTCCACCCCGTCCAGGCCCATCTCCGCGGCGACATTCAGGAAGTCGTCCCACGTCATCGGCGATTCCTGTGCCGTCATGTATTTGCGGTAGGAAAACGCGGCACACCCGACCCGGAAGACAGAGTCACCCTTGCGCGTGATCGGCCCGGCGGCCGCGGACCGTGCGGACAGGCCGCCGAGGGCACCCGCGGCAAGCAATCCGGCGGTCTGGAGGAACCCTCGCCTGTTCATCATCTGGTCAACTCCGCCCACAGCGCACGGTAGTAGCGCAGCACCGCGTCCGGGTCCGCGCTCTCTGGAATCTCCGCCAGGGTGAAACGATCGTATTTCGACGCCTTCAGAAGCCGGAATAGTTCACGCCATGGATACGAGGGGGTCCAGATCTGGTTGATGTGGCAAGACTTGATATCCGGCCGCAGGAGTTCGAAGTACTCACTGACTGAGCCGTCTTTGATATCGGCCGCGTTCGAGTTCCAGCACGCCCCGACCGACCGATGATCGCAGTGGTCGAGAATCGCCCGGATATGAGGCGGGTGGCAGGTATCCTTGCCGTGAACCTCAAGCCATATCTCGACACCGTGATCGGCCGCGAACCGACCACACTCCCTCAGCGCAAGCCCGATCTGCTCGAGCGTCTTCTCCCGGGATACACCTTCAGGGAAGCCGTTCGGTCGGACTTTGACTCCCTTGGCGCCGACATCGACCGCAAGGAGCGTAAAAGCCCGGCAATCCTCGACGTTCTTCTTCACGACGGCCGGATCAGTCTGGTGGAACTCGCAGACCGACCCCAGACCCCACAGTGCGATCCCGGAGTCCCCGAAGCGCTTTCGAACCTCCCGCCTCTGCGACTTGCCGAGCGACGGCTCGACGCCGTGAGCATGTGTCGTCCTGAGTTCGACGCCCTCGATGCCGACCGAAACGCACTTCTCGATCAGCGTGGGCAGATCCCACTTGCCGGCTATGTTGTATGTTACGAGTCCGAGCTTCATGTCTGCTTCGGCCTCCTTTCCGTCTCCGGTCGCACCCGCGCCGGGGAGAGATTGCAGTTCCGCCCCCAACAAGGGTGTCGGTATCCATGCCGCGACCCCGGCGGCCGCTGCCAGCTTGAGGCATTCTCGACGCGTCATCAAACCCATATGGCACATATGACCTATGCGCCGATCCCCGCGAGCAAATACAGCAACCCCAGGATGGCGAGCGAGAAGACGGCCGCTACGAGGAAGCCGACGACATTCACCAACCGAGGGTGCTTCAGCTCCCACGGATGCCCTTCGCTGTGCCCGGCGTAGACGATATTCACGCCCGCCTCGATCAGCTCACCCTCGCGGCCGACGGGGGTCTTGAGGAGCAGATAGAACTGATCCAGCCTGCGCTGGTCGGGCGTATGTCTGAACACGCTGCCGAGCACCAGCGCAATGAGCGCGGATGCCAGGCACGTCCCCATGACTAGTTCGGCCTGCGAGGGGTTCATCCACGACCCGAAGCCGCGCCCATGCGGCACGACGAGTCCCCACGCGAGCACAACCGCTCCAGCACCTGCATAGGCCGGCAGCTTGCTCCGAAACCGTTCTGAAGCGAGGCTGCCAATCACAAGCGCGACGATACCCGCAGGAACGAAGGAGAGCGCAAGCAACTGCAGAACCTTCTTGTCGCCGTACATGCCGAGCCAGTCGGGAGCAAAGGAGATGGCGGGCTTCAGCATGGCGCCGAACGGGCCGAGAGCGAGCCAGATGCAGGCCATGATCGTAAACGACAGCCACGCGCCCGTTGTGTTGGCGCGCCTCCACAGGACTCCGAACCACATGAAGACCCCGGTGAAGGTCGCCATCGCCCAGAAGATCGTGAGACCCTGGGCAACCCCCTCGACCATGAACGCAAACCCGACTCCGAACGCGACGATCACGAGCCCGACCCAGCGCGCTAGCCGGAGGAGATGCTTGTCGTCCGCGGCGGGGTTGATCTTTTCCTTGTAGATATTCCTGCTGAGGAGCGCCGACGCCGCGACCATGAACGCGCTGAGGGACGACATCTGCGCCGCCAGGATCGCCGCGAACATCAGGCCGGTCAGCCCGGCGGGCAGCAGCACTCGGATCGCGATGCCGAACGCCGCTTCGCGCGTCTCGTTGGTCAGCGAAGGTATCGTTCCCGACGCGACCATCGCCAGGACTATGACTCCGGTGAAGGCCCAGCCCATCGCGCAGAACCGCTTAACGAAGTTGCCGTAGGTGAACCCCACCCTGCCCTCGAACTCGGTCTTACCGGTCGAGCACACCTCCATGATATGCGGTTGCGCGACGATCCCGATCAGCATCATAACGGAGCCGGTGATGATCCACGGGATGGTCAGTTCCGACGGCGCGTGCAGGGTGAACTTGTCGGCGGATACGAGTTCGTGAAGGCCCGAGAAGCCCCCGACCTTCGACAGGCCGAACGGTACGAGCAGGAGCGACATCACCACGATGAGCACGCCCTGGATGGACTCCGTGATCACCGTGGCGATCAGACCCCCCGCGAATCCGTACGCGACGAAGACGACCGTCATCGCGGCGATGGCCGCCCACTCCGGGATCGCGCCCTGCGTCACAGCGGTCGCAATCGAGCCGGTGCCCTTGAGCAGGGTACCCATGTTGACGCAGAACATCAGGATACCCATGACCGCATAGAGCATCGCCATCTCGCCGCCGAAGCGCGCCTTAAAGAAGTCCGCTGTCGTGATGAAGCGGGACCGCCTGAACAGAGGCGCGACGAGCCAGTAGAACGGCGTGACGAAGAGGTACACGAAAGTGTACCAGATGCCCGCTAGACCGTGGTTGTAGGCAGCGCCGGTCACTCCGACAGGGTCATCCGCGTGAGTGCCGGTCCCCAGGGCGTGCATCACCATCAGCCACTTGCTGAACTTCCGGCCGCCCGCGAAGTAGTCACCGGAACTCTTGATCTTTACGGCCTGGTAGACTCCGATGCCGCCGATGCCGAGCAGATACACGAGTACGACGATCAGGTCGAAGGTTGTGAAGTTGCTCATGCTCACCTCGCGAAAACGGCCTACTGGCCCCGCTTACTTGACTGTGACGACGGGTGGGCGCGCGTAAGTGTCGAAGATGCGCCATACACCGACCTGGTCGGGCGCGCCCGTATGTATGAAGACCCGATATCGGAACCTCAGTTCGCCGCCTTTGGGTATTGTGTAACTTCCGTCCTTGCCCTTGCCCTCCGGGAAATCGCCGATGCCGAATGGATTCGCGGCGAAGAGGCCGTAGGTGCGAACGTGCCAGTACGTCGGATGCCGGAAACTCGAGGGATGGTCCATGACAGCGATGCCGACGGTCTTCCCGTTCACCGGCCCGTAGTAGTCGCACCATTCGGCCGCCCTGCCCCAAGCATCGCCGTCCTTCTGGCCGCGCGAGTTCACGATGTGTCCCTGCTTGCGATCAACGTCCATCGAGGACGCCACACGGAAGCCCATCATACCTTCTTTCGTGTCGCCGAAGGTGACCGGACCCTCCGTGGCGCGTATCGTCACATCGAGATCGGCCATCCGCCCGCTTGAAACGCGGTAGAAGCGCATCTCACTCGCGTCACGACAGACTATCTTGCCGTCGGGGGCCACCCAGTCGTTCTGCGTCCTGATCCGACCCAACACCGGGCCGTAGTCAGCGACCTCCAGCCTCGTCTGGACTATCCTGCCGGCCTTCCCGTTCTCGGACCAGAAGTCAACGCCGTTGACATCGCCGAAGGTAAACCACCATGAACGATGGTGCGGGTGATCCCTCGTCTCACCCTCGACCTCTCTCATCGGATAGTTCCGCGTCACCGGGTCACCTGTCGGGCCGATCACCGGGTACAGGTACGGCTTCGGGCCGTCGGCAAAGCGGAGAGTGGTGAACGGCTTACCGTCAAGAGCCACGGTCACTGCCCCCGCGATTCGCTTGATCTGCACGCCCTGCGAGGCCTTCGGCTTCGAGCCCGGAGCGAACTCGACTCGATACGCACGGCTCTGGCCTTTGCCGAGAGCGCCGGCGATCCACATGAGCCTGATCTTATTGCCTTCGGGGCAGTACTGGCACGGCACGATGCCCGAAGGACCCCTCACGATCACGCCCCCGAACCCCGCCGGCGGAGTGAGAACCGCACTCACGAGCGTCTCTGAACAGTCGTGATCAGGAGATGAGACGATGGCGGTTCGGTAACCGGGGCTCGCGCCCGCCGCCGATATTGCCAGAAAGAGAAACAATCCGGTCAGAAAACGTGACATAGCAGCTAACCCTCGCTTATCTCGCGCTTCGCCGCGTCGTACACCATGCGCCTTCCCTTGCGCAGAGCTAGACCGCCAAGGAGCGATGCGACGGCGTGGGCATATCCGGCGTGTATGTCGGCGTTCGGCTGCTTGCGGCTCCGGACGCACTCCAGAAAGTTCTGCATATGGTTCTCGCCGCCCACGGGCTTGATTTCGGTCTCGCCGGCGATCTTGTCCGACCCGCTGCCTCCCCCGCCCGTCACCTTCCAGGTGTTGGTGTCGAAGGTGCCGTTCGTGCCGAAGAAGTAGCAGTTGTTGCCGAGGGCGTTACCCAGCCCGGTGCAGTACCTGAGCACCCAGCCCTTCGGGTACTCGATCAGGGCATACATGGTGTCCTCGTTCTCGCGCCCGTCGTTCCATGCGAAGTTGCCGCCACTCGCGACCGCGGCGGTCGGCAGAGCATCGTCCATGAACCAGTGGACGACATCTATCATGTGGCTGCCCAGCAGTCCGATGGTGCCGATGGAGAGATCGCGGTAGAGCTGCCACTCCCGGAAGAAGTGGGGATCGAAAGGGCGATCTTCGAGACCGTCGAGAAACATCCTCCAGTTGACGTCCTCGGCCTTTGCGTTCGAGACGTCCTTGCGCCATCTCGGCCCGCAGTCGTTCCAGGCGCACTCAACCCGGCTGATCTTTCCGAGCGCCCCTGAGCGTACGAACTCCGCGCCCGCCTTGTGGCGGCCGTCGCTTCTGCGCTGGGTGCCTATCTGCACAACCCTTCCGGTCTCGAGAGTGGCCTCGAGGGCTTCTCTCGCATCTGCGAAGTCGGATGCCATCGGCTTCTCGCAGTAGACATCCTTGCCGGCGCGAACGGCCTTCGCCAGGATGCGCGAGTGATGGTAGTCGGGCGTGGCGATGATGACCGCGTCGATGTCCTTGCGAGACAGGAGGGAGTTGTAGTTCGTGAACTTCCGCGGCTCCCGCCCCCACTTCTTCTTCACCATATCAACGGCCGCGTTCATGCTGACCCGCCATACATCGCAGACGGCCGTAATCTCGGCATTCATCGAATCGGCCAGACCGATGATCTGGGACATCTGGTATCGGCCCTGACCGCCGGCGCCGATGATGCCGATGCTCAGTCGGTCGTTCGCGCCGATGACCCTGGCGGCCGCCGGACCGGCGGAGAGAGCGCCAGCCGCGATTCCGGCGGCCGATCCGGCGATGAAATCGCGCCGGGTGAGTTTCTGCTGGGACATGAATGCAACTCCTTACCTGTTCCTGATTTCCACCAGGGGCGGATTGACGTAGGCATCGTAGGCCTGGCGGACTCTGCCGGATTCGATGTCTCCGGCGTGAATCCAGATGCGGTAACTGAGATGAAGCGGCTGATCCTTCGTGATGATCAGCGGCTCGACGGCGGGAGCGGGATTCAGGACGCCGTAGTATCTGTTGCTCCAGGTCTGCGGATGACGAACGTTGCCCGGATTGTCGAATATAGACACACCGGAGACCGCCTCGGCACCCCTGAACGTCGCGGAGAGATCGCTCCAGAGAAACGGCTCCTTGTCGCAGTCGGCCGGAAGTCTGCCCTTGTCGTTGTACAGGACCGTGTCTTCCCTCGGCGAGAACCTGACGTTCAGGCCGCCGTAGCCGCGGTCTGAGGACCGTATGCTGACCGGCTCGCCGACCGCCTCAAGGAGAATGTCGAAATCGACCACCCGGCCGACTCCCGACTCCCGGTAGGCCTTGACCGTCCAAGTCTCATCCACCACACGCTCCGACTTGACTGTGTACCACCCGTGGCGAACTTTCAGCAGCGAGTAGATCGGGCCGTTCTCGATTCCCAGCACCTTGCCGAGACGCGCCCTCATGCCATTGATCCCCCACAGATCGTAGTCCTTCTCGCCGACGGTGACGTGCGTCCACATGACGGCCAGCCCCCGGTGGTGGAAGTGATCCGCGGGAAAATCGTCGGTCAGCACCTCGCCATAGGGGCCGTAGACCGGGTGAAAGTAGCACGACCGCCTATACTTCTCATTGACTCCATCGGGAAGGCGGGAGCGGTAGTTGTAGACCAGAAGCGGTTTGTCGCCCTCTCGGATCACCAACGACTTGCCGTCCATGTCTTCGATGCGCATGCCGTCTCCGTAGACCGGCGTTCCCGGGACCAGGCGGTAGGTTCTGAGCGCCGGCCCGACAGTCTCCGAGGCGTCAACCACGAACTCGATCGTCCGAGAACTGCGGTCGTACTGGAACGGAACGCGCCGTCCTGTGGAAGAGTCACGCAGGCAATACCTCGAGCTGTCGGGGACGTCGTCGTCCGTCCGAACCGAGATCGGCACGGCGGCCCCCGAGTGCTCCGGCAAGAGGCGTACTCTGATCTCCAGCGCTAAGGCTGACCGGAGAGAGAAACAGAGGATCGGCAGGACAAACAGAAGGACACTGATCGTTCGGCGAGTCTCAGTCATATTCAGGCACTTGCTCCCAGGCCGAGCCGTCGCCCGCACCAAGCTCGGGTGACGGCGCATACTCCACACCTCAGCCGAGCGAGATCTGCATCTCCTCAGGGTGATAGACGGCGCGCCGACCTGACTCCATTGCGGCGACGGCCAGTATCGTGGCAATCGAATGACAGTACCCCGTGCGGGCATGAGCGTTCGGCTGCTTGCGGCTGCGAACGCAGTCGAGCCAGTTCTGCATGTGGTTGACGCCGGGCAACTTCTCCAGCGTGATCTTTTCTTTGATCTTCTCGTCGCCGCCGCCATCGCCGGTCACTTCCGATGTTTCGATGTTCATCGTCCCGTTGGTGCCATAGATGACCATGTGGTCCCCCGCCGAGTTACCGAACTTCGTCGAGTAGCTGCAGAGGAAGCCCTTCGGGTACTCCAGGAGGGCCTGGAACGTGTCGCCGTTCTGCCGGCCGTCCCTCCAAACATATGTACCACCCATCGCCACTGCGGACTTCGGATAGTCCTCGCCGGTGACCCAGTGGACGACATCCATCATGTGGCTCATCCATTGATCGGGGATGCCCGTCGAAAAGTCGCGGAAGAGCCGCCACTCCATGTATTGATGCGGGTCCCACGGGCGGTAGGGCTTCCCCATCAGGAAGCGCCGCCAGTTGGTGTCCTCGCGGTTGACCTGGCCGACATCGGCCCTGCGCCACCGCGCTCCGAAGTAGTTCCACTCGACGTCAACCTTGCTGATCGTGCCGAGCTTTCCCGCAGCTATGAACTCGGCGGCCGCCTGATATTTGCCCTCACTGCGGCGCTGAGTACCGATCTGGACGATGCGCTCGGAATCTTCAACAGCCTTCAGCGCATCCCTCGCATCGTCTAGGTCGTTGGCAAACGGTTTCTCGCAGTAGACGTCCTTCCCCGCGCGAACGGCCTGCGCCAACATTGTGGCGTGCTGGAAGTCGCAGGTGGCGATGATCACACCGTCGAGGTCGTCGAGCGCGAGCAACTGCTCCATATAGCGGAACGTTCGAGGCTCCGGACCGCCCCAGCCCTTCACCCGATTGGCACAGGCATCGAGGTTCCTGGTCCAGATGTCGCAGACCGCGGTGATCTCGGCGTTGCAGAACTTCGCGGCCTTCTCGAAGTCTTTGAGCAGGCTCTGGCATCGCTGACCGTAGCCGATCACGCCGACTGAGAGCCGGTCATTGGCGCCGTAGGCCCTCGGCGATGCGAGCATCCCCGTCCCTGCCAGCGCGATCCCGACCGTGCCCACAGCCGCCTTGGACAGGAACTCCCGTCGCGTCAACTTCTCATCCACAGTGGTATCCTCCCTGAGACACGTCCCACGAACGCATCTGCTCACTTGGGGGCTTCGCCCCACGCCCGCAGGATGGTATCGGCCATGACACGATGTCCGGCTTCGTTCGGATGGACGCCGTCCGGAATCAGTGTGAACGAGGGATCTGTGCGCTGCCCGACAGCCAGGGCCGCTCGCAGCGGGTGGAAGAGATCTATGACGGGAACGCCTTCCTTTGCGGCTACTTTCTTCGTCTCCGCGATGAAGCGGGAGAGCGTGAGGTTGTAACCCTTCAGCTTGCTGTTGCGGGTCTCATCCACGCAGGTGGTAGTCAGCAATACCACGCGCGCATCCGTTCTGGCGCGAATGTGGGAGATCAGGTTGCTGAGTCCATCCTTGAACGTCTGGAGCCCCTTCATGTCTACAGTCGGCCTGTAGGCGGCATCATTCCCGCCAAAGCAGATCGTGATAACAGTCGGCTTCGCTGCGATGACGTCCTTCTCCACGCGGTTCAGAGCGGCACTGGATCGGTCGCCGCCAACACCCGCGTTCACAAACGTGACGTTCATCTCGGGATGGGATGTGGTGAAGTAGTCCTCGACGTACTTCGTGTACAACCTCTGAGCCGTGATACTGTCGCCGAGGAACACCACTCGATCATTCGGCTTGATGAACTGCTCTGCGGATGCAGGCACTGCGATAACGATGGCTAGTACCAGAATGGCCGCGAATACCCTTGCTCCTGAATGCATTTCTATCCTCTTTCTAGGAAAGGCAGATGCCCTCAGCAGGAGGGCATCTGCCAAACAAAGGCCTTCTTCAGGCCTTGAACATCTCGGGCTTGTAGAAGAGCTTCCTGCCCTGAGCCATGGCATCGTTTGCCAGCAGGCACGTCGCCGCCGACTCGAGGCCCTCCTGCCCGTCGCAGTCCGGCTGGCGCCCCTCTCTGATACACCCGATGAAGTCCTCCAGTTCGGAGAGGTAGTCGTCTTTCTTCTCGCCGGCCTGAATCTGCTCCCCATCGCCTGCCTGCGCCTTGAGCCTCGCGGTGACATCGGCATCGAGAAGGATCGCTTCCTTGCCGCCGACCGTCTCCTTGTGAGCCGCGGCGGCCCACATGACATCCTCCGCGCTCGGTTCCTTGAAGAGCTGCGCCTTGCCCGGAGTGACGACGAGGGTGCCCTTGTCGCCCATGAACTGCTCGTAGCAGCTGTCGTACTGGTTGGTCGTCAGCGACTGATAATACAGCTTGACTCCCTCCGGATACTCGAACAGGACGTTCACATTGTCGTAGACCTCGCGGCCGTCCTTCCAGTAATCAATGCCGGCCATGCCCATGACCGACACGGGCGTGCTGCCGAGGAACCAGTTGACGACATGTGTCTGATGGCTGGCGAGTTCCGCCATCAACCCCTGGGAGTACTCGGAGTACATGCGCCAGTTGATAAGGCGCTCGAACTGAGGATCGGGTACTGCCCTGCGCCAGCTTCCGTTGCGGTTCCACATACAACGGACGTGAGTGATCTTGCCGAGGACTCCCTGCTGAATCAGTTTGTAGGCATGATTGTAGAGCGCATTGTACCTGCGCTGATGTCCAATCTGGAGGTACTTGCCGGTGTCCAGCGAAGTCCTGAGCATTGCCTTCGCATCCTTGATCGAATACGCCATCATCTTCTCGCAGAAGACATGCCGCCCGGACTGCATAGCGGCGATGGACATCGGGGCATGCAGGTACAGAGGAGTCGCGATCAGTACGGCATCCAAGTCGTCCCGCTCGAGCATCCAGCGGTAGTCCTCGTAACCCCGGGCGCCTCTCGCGATACGCAGGCCCTTCTTGAGATTCGGTGGGTAGATATCGCACACCGCGGCAACCGTGACTCCGGGCACGCGAAGCAACTTTCCGAGAAGCATCGAGCCTTCCGTACCGACTCCGATGAATCCGCATCGGACCTCCTGCTCGTTTGACTGCTGTGAGAACGCTCGGGCGGATACGCCCAGCGTCATAGCTGCGGCGGCTGAACCTTTCAGGAAGTCCCGGCGGTTCAGAGCGCCTTCGTCGTAAGAACTCATGAAACAAACACCTCCGGATTACTCTGATGGCGGCCCCGTCTCAGTGCCGGCCCCATCACCTACATGGCCGGCACTGAGGCGCGGCACCTACGAGAAATCTCCCATTCGCATGATCTCCGGCTGCGACTGCTCTGCACTACCGGCAACCAGCAGGGCGCTCACTTCGGCGTGGCCGTCGCAGTATTCTCTCGCCCCATCTTTGCCGAGTACAAGGAGAGCAGTCGAGAGCGCGTCACCTTCGGCGGGGTCGCGTCCTATCACTGCCGCGACCATCAGATCCCCTGCGGGAGAGCCAGTGCGCGGATCAACCACATGGCTGTACTTGACGCCATTCGCTTCCACGAAGCGTTCGTGGCCGCCGGACGTCGAGAGGGATCGATCGCACAGACGAACCGTCGTCAGCCGCTCGGCTCGGTTTACCGGATGGCGGATGCCCACCGTCCACGCACCATCGTCGGGGGGACGTCCCAGCGCGTAGATAGAACTCGCACCGCCGCTGATCAGAGCAGCCCCGATGCCGCGGTCATGAAGAAGAGACGCCATCTCACCGACGGCATACCCCTTGCCCAGAGCGCCGAGGTTCAGCGACATCCCCTCGTGCTCGAACCGGACGGTACCGGCTTCCTCATCGAGCCGCAAGTGCCTCATCCCACACTTAGACAGAAGTTCCGCGATTTCCTCCGCAGTCGGCACGGGAAGGCCGTCGGCGACTCTCGACCACCTCTCGATCAGCGGCCCGGAGGATACGTCGAACGCGCCGCCGGTATCAGCGCTGACCCGCTTCGCCAGCAGAAGGAGATTGAGGAGCCTCGGATCCACACGGACCGGCTCGGAGCCGGCGCGCGCATTGATATCGGATATGTCGCTCGCCGGCCTGAAGACGCTAAGCTGCTCCTCCAGGCGCTCAAGTTCCTCAAATGCCTCTCCACCCGCGTCCAGCAGGTACTGCCGGTCCGCCCCACAGAGAACGAGTTCGAACTCGCAACCCATCGCCGGGCGCTTCATGCGGATGGTGATCGTTTTATCCACTGCTACCCTCGACGACCGACAATCAGGCTAGACCACCCTCTGCTTCTCAGGATCGAACTTCATCACCCTCTCCTTGCGATAGGACTGTACCCCCAAGCCTATCGCGACCATCGTCCTGTACGCCGTCTCGACATCCAGATGCGGTCTGTTCCGCGTTCTGATACAATCGAGCCAGTTCTCCATGTGGCCCAGCCTCGGTTCGAGAGCAACGCTGATCTCCTGGCGCCGATCCGCAAACTCCTCCTCGGGCCGCACGACTACGCCAGGACCCTCGAAGTACATGGTGGCCTCGTGGCCTCGGATAAGTTCCGGAATCGCCTGTCGGTTCGCCATCGAGGAACAGAGCACAACCGAATGATCGCTGGGATAATCTATGATCATGTGGAACGTATCGGGCACATCGCGGTCGTGCTGGACGTAGATGCCGCCGCCCGCCGAGACTCGCTTCGGGAACTCGGGACCGAGCGCAATCTGCAAGTGGGAGAGTACATGATAGAAGAGGTCGGTCGCGATTCCCCCCGAGTAGTCCCAGTACTTGCGCCATCGGAAGAACCTCTCGACATCAAACGATCTCTTGGGCGCGGAGCCGAGGAACGCCTTCCAGTCGAGGTTATCCGCGTTCGCCCCCTCGTCAATCGGATAGTTCCACTCACCCCGGGTGGAGTTCCGGCTGAAGCTTCCGGTAGTCCACAGGACCTTGCCGATCGCGCCGTCTCGGATGAGCTTGTTCGCCTTCCACCACCGGTCGTCCGAGCACGACTGAGCGCCTACCTGCAGGACCCGGCCCGTTTGTTTGACAACGCCCACCAACTCCCGAGCTTCCTCCCAGGTGTAGGTCATCGGCTTTTCGAGATAGACGTCTTTGCCGGCTTCCATCGCATCCGTCGCCATGCGCGCGTGCCAGTGGTCGGGCGTGGCGATGACTACGGCGTCGAGGTCGCTGCGTTCAAGCAGCTTGCGGTACTCGTGATAGACGTCGCCGCCGCAAGTGCGCTTTCCCCGATCCTTCCTTGGCTCGTAGATGTCGCACACGGCTACCACTGCGATCCTCGCAGCCGGATCTTTGGACTTCTCAACCAGCTTTCTGAGATGGTCCGTGCCCTTGCCGCCGCATCCGATCACGCCGATCAGTATTCGATCGTTAGCCCCCAGAACTCTCGGCGCGGCCATCGAGGGTCCCGCACCGATGATTCCGAGCCCGATCGCCGCCGCTGACCCCTTGATGAAATCGCGCCTGGAAAAACTCCTGTCCTGTTTCATAGAAGCTCTCTCCTTGGGCAACAGGGAGGCCGATAGCGACCTCCCCGCAAACACTCGCTGGGTTGGGACAGCCCGGCCTACTTACTCGACTCTCCGTTCAGCCCACCCTGCTCGTCTACCGGTTCATCGGGAACGCTGTTCTCCGTGCCAGACTTGAGGCTCATCACGGCGGGCAAGTACTTCGCGGCAAGTGCGCCGAGCTTCGCGAAGTCCACCTTGCCATCGGTGCGGAGAGCGGCCACCCGGCCGTCGCTTACCACCGTTCCGAACATCGCCGAGAGGTCGGGTTTGACATAGAGCCTCACTGCGGCCTCTCTCTGGCTGACACGCAGAGTCTGCTGCCATCCCTTGCTGAGACCCAGCTTCTGCATGTACATGTCGGCGATCCGGTCCGGTGTGGCTCCCTTAGGATGCCTGTACGCTATCACCGACACTTGTTCGAGTCCTGCCATGACCTCCTGAATCTCCTTGACCATCTCCTCGGTCATCAGCCCGGCCAGCGGATTCACGGCAGCACCATCGCCGCTATCGCCCGAACGATCGGGCCCGTTGACAGTGCCCTGGCTCAGAGCGCCCGCGAGCATCGCGGGGGCGAGGCCGATCCACTGCTTGATGACGGGCAGGAAATCGTTCTGAGTGAGGTTGAGTTCCAACTCTACCTCGCTGCCCGGGTATACCGGAAGCGCCGCGCTCTCGGCCCAAGAAGACACGGGCACGGCCGCACTAGCGCAGCACAAGACGACAAGACAAGAAAAGTAACGCAGACTCATGCAACACCTCCCCGAGTTGATCTCTCACGCAGACATTATACGATATTTGCCGGCGGGGGTTTGAATCCCTCCCATGAAGGGTAATGATACATGGTTGATGTTGCTGTAACATTAGAGTCTATTGCCCCTCTGAACGGAAAACTTCGCTTGCACAGGAGGCATGAAAGATGGAAAAGCGCATACTCCTAGTCTTGCTGGCGGCATTGACCGCGCTGGGATGCGGTGCGGCACTCGCTCAGTCCACTGATGTCGTTCCTCCGCCCGAGGCCGGGGTCAGGGGAAGTGGAGCGATCCCTGTTTTCGATAAGGGCATCGGCGCGTTCGATGTCAACGTCTGGAGAGCGGGCGGCGCGCTCTACGGCGGATTCCGCTACTCGGAGGCCGACGCCGCCGGGCGACGCACCTCTTTCATCACCACCAGGCTCGTCACCGAAATGACGATCACCGGCAACTTCGCCGTCGTGAGGGCCGTCGGCACCTGGAACGGAATGCCCGCCGACCTAATGATCGAAGTTCTCGACGACACTCCGAGCGGCGACTGGTTCCACATCGTCGCCAAGCCGCAGGGACCTCTCACAGTAATACTCGAGAGAGCCGGAGGCGTCGTCAAGGGCGATCTGGTGGTGTTCAGCGCACCTCCTCCGCCCGACCTGCACGCCCGGGGCGCGGGAACGATAGCGGTCGGCAGGAGCCTCGGGCGGTTCAAGTTCGCGGCCGACAGAATCGGCGACGTTCCGGAGGGCAGCATTGCCTACGCCGAGTGCGAGCCTGTCTCGACTACGATCCGCCCCAGGGTGCAGATATCGGTCGCTCGGATTGACACATTCGAGGTCAAGGACAACACCGCATTCATGGCGGGAAGAGGCACGCTGAACGGACGCCCCGCACTCGTGAAGATGCAGGTCGTTGACAACGCCAGACCGGACTCGGCGTCGCTGCTCCCGGATCACTTCCGCATCGCCGCTCAGACGCTCACGAACGCAACCGAGATGCCTACCTTCTTCTACGAGGCAGGCGGCCCGCTCAGGAGCGGAGATGTCGCGGTGTGGGCCACAGCGCCGAGATAGCTAGCGGTCAGAAGATTGACACAGGCGGCGTCACCGTCGATTATAGCCTCTCCGCGGACTTGGATTCGGGACGGCCAAAGGAGAGGGGCCTATCGCTTCGTCAGCGGCGGCCGAAGCGTTTGACGTGGTGGCCCTCGCCGACCACAACGTTCTTGAGACCCACGTACCACGCCCTGAGCACGCCGCTTCGCCTGGTTACCAGACGTCCCTTTGCGAGGCTGCGAAGGAACTCCTCCGGTGTGCCGAAGTCATCCATCTCGTTCACACAGATGTCAATGGCGGACAGATAGTGGGAATCGCTGCCGGCTGCCCCAACCTTGCAGTGCTTCTCCGCGAAGCGCCTGGCGGAGATGTTGAAGAACGGCGTGATCAGCTTCGCGTTATACACCTCGATTATGTCCACCATGTCAAGCAGTTCCAGCAGGACGGGCTTCTTGAGGCGGTTGATCTTGAACGGGTCGAAAGGATGCGGGACGTAGACGAGGCCGCCCTGACGCTTGATAAGTTCGCAGGTTTCGACGGCGTCAAGCCCCGGTTCGATCTCGTGCTTCAGAAACAGGCCGACGATCTCACCCTGCCGTGTCTTGATCTCCTCGCCAACGATAACGCGAAGGCCCGGAGCTACGGCCTGAAGTTCGAGCGCGCCGGATATGCTGTCATGATCGGTGACGCCCAGCACATCCACTTTGTTCTCACGGCAGTACTCCTCCACGTCGCGAGGGCGCGTCTCGGCGCACGGCGAGTAGAGAGTATGGACATGGAGCGCTACGTTGATCTTCGGACACTCGGAATCGACCACGACCGGCTCACCTCGGCTGGTATTGTTGCACGACTACATTTCGACGGCAGGCAGCTACACCCCTCCCCCCGGCATCGCAATCGCAGAGACCTCTCGCGGCCGACCCCCGATTGACACCCGTTTGCACGCGCTGATATAGTGAACGCATCAGAAGGCACGGAGAGGCACAGATGCACGATTTCATCTCATTCTACGCTCTGCCCATCATTCTTATCGCCGCCCTGTGCGCTGTGACACGCGGAAGATCCTCGACGGAGCACGACGATCCGAGAGCGCCGCTGGTCATCGCCCACCGGGGGGCATCGGCATACGCCCCCGAGAACACGCTCGCCGCTTTCCGAAAAGCGGCCGACATGGGTTTCGACCTCATCGAGAACGATGTGCGCATCTCCAGTGACGGCGTGATAGTCGTCTCGCACGACAAATCGCTCGATCGTTGCACCGAGGGGACAGGCGAGATATCGGATCTTACGCTGGCAGAGATCAAGGCTCCCAGCGCGGGCGCGTGGTTCGGCCCCGAGTACGCAGAGGAGAAGATACCGACTCTTCAGGAGGCGCTCGAAGCAATTCCCGGCAACGCGGGATACTGCATCGAGCTGAAGGTAAGCGGCATCGCGGAGAAAGTCGTCCGCCTGGTTGAGGAAGCCGGACAGGTTGAACGTACCGTGATATTCGCGTTCGACGGCGCGAACGGTGCCGCGGTGAAGGAGGCAAACCCGAGACTGCCGTTCCTGTACCTGGTTGCCGCCCAGCCCGAGGACAGAATCGCGCGGATTCCCGACTTCGTTGCCAACGCTCTCGACTTCCACGCGGATATGATCGGGGTCAACCAGGGCGGGTTGAGCCCCGAGTTGGTCAAGGCGTCGAAGCGCAGAGGGATCAGGGTCTGGGTGTGGACGGTCGATGACTTCGAACGAGCGAAGGAGTGCGTCCTGATGGGCGTTGACGGGATTATCAGCAACAAGCCGGACGTCGCGCGTGCCGCAGTGGAAGCAGTCTACGGATAATCGGCGACGTACACCTGATATCGGATTGGAGAACGACTGATTGACGCACCGATCACCGGTTACCGGCTACTTGGTATTGTTTCTGGCATTCATGAGCCTGGTAACGCCCGTCCTCGCCCGAAGCGACGTCCTCTCGTGGCCGGTCGAGATTCGCGGGGTGTGGATGGACCGGAAAAGCATTCCCACGACCGAGCAGGGCATCCGGGAGATGATCCGATCCTACGCCCGAGCAGGAATCAACCTCGTCCATCCCGAGGTGATCTTCAACGGCTACTCGTCCTACCCGAGCACATATCTTCCTCAGAAGGACCTCTACCCCGGGGTTGATATGCTCGGCATCTTGCTGGAAGAGGCTCACAGGCACGGCATTGAGGTGCACCCGTGGGTATGGGTGTTCCGTACCGGCAACAAGGACGACATGGGCGGCATTCTCGCGCGGCATCCCGAGTGGGCTATGCAGGACAGCAAGGGCGGCGAGCAGTCGGAGAGCGGGAGCTACTGGCTCTCTCCATCCGTTCCGGCGGTCCGCCGACTGCTCCTTAACGCCTATGTCGAACTCGTCGAGAAGTATGACGTAGACGGCCTACAGCTCGACTACGTGCGCTATCCGACGCCCGATCAAGGCTATGAGCCGTACGCGCGCTCGAGATTCATGGCGGCATACGGCGTTGACCCGGTGGAGATACAGCCGTTCACACAGGCCGCCGCGGACTGGCACCAGTGGCGCGAGGATCGTATAGACTCTTTTGTCGCGCTGGTCGCCCGCGAGCTGCGGAGAGTCCGCCCAAGCCTGATGGTGACGGCTGCGGTGGCATCGTTTCCGGAACAGGCGCGCAAGAATCATCTCCAGAACTGGGCTCACTGGGCCGCGAACAAGTGGGTGGACTACCTAGCGCCGATGGACTACACGGCCAACAACTTGAACTTCGCGCTCAGGGTATCGGATTCACGCGACAAACTCGGCGAGACGACGCTGCTTGCGCCTGGAATCGGCATCTACATGCACAAGAGTCCTCAGACGATGCTGGAGCAGATCGCCATCGCGCGGGAAGCACCGGTTAACGGCTTCACGATCTTCGCCACCGCCTACCTCAAGGAAGTGCATCTGCGGTTGCTGCGAGAAGGGCCGACGGCGGCAAGGGCCGATCTGCCGTTCAGAAGCCCCGCGGACAAGGCGCGACTGCTCCTTGAATACGCGGAGAGGACTCCTGAAGGATCGGACGCCGCGCGCGGCGCCGCCAGAAACCTTGAGTCCTACGCATCCTACATGAGACGGGAGGTCGGCTACGTCGCACCGACTCCGGCGCCCGTGCCCGTCATCGAAGGGATCGCTCCGCTTCCATGCGCGCAGATCCCACTCATGTCTTCGGCACCGGTCATTGACGGGAAGCTCGACGATGCGGTCTGGCAGAATGCATCCGTCATACACCTCGACTACTCGTCCAGCGGCGGCACGGCTTCACAACCTACGGAAGTGCGACTGGCCTACGATCGGTCGAACCTGTACGTCAGTTACCTGTGCGCCGAACCCGACACCAAAGACATCAAGGCCGAGGTACGCAATCGTGACGGCCACGTGTTTTTTGAGGATTCCGCAGACATCTTCGTCAGCGCGGATCCGGAATCCGCCGACTACTATCAGTTCGCGCTGAATACCCTTGGCGTGAAGTACGAAGCGAAGGGGTATGAGACTGCCTTCAGCCCGGGATGGCAGGCCGGCACGACTGTGGGACCTGGCAGTTGGACGGCGGAGATCGCAATCCCGTTCGCCGACATCGGATCGGATACTCCGGCTCTGGGGGCCGTCTGGCGGGCGAACTTCTGCCGGAATCGGTTCACCGCCGATCCGAAGGGGCAAAACATGTGCTGGTCGCCGACCTACGGCTCGTTCCACACGCCGATTCGGTTCGGCAAGATCGTGTTCTCCGGAGAGGTTAAGTAATAAATGGTTTTGAAAGTATCTGCTCCCGGCCGCATCTGCTTGTTCGGCGAGCATCAGGACTTCCTGGGGCTGCCGGTCGTCGCGGCGGCGATCAACCTTCGCTTCCACATTGAAGGCACGCCGCGATATGACTCTCGCATCGAGATCGAAATGCCGGACGTTGGCGAGAAGCAAAGCATCGATCTCTCGGGCGAACTGGCGTACACCGTGAAGCGGGACTATCTCCGCTCGTGCATCAACGTCCTGCGCCGGACCGGATGGCAGATGACCCAGGGCTGGGACTGCACCTTCCGAAGCACCATTCCGATCAATGCCGGGGTCTCCAGCTCTTCGGCGATGATCGTCGCGTGGCTTCGATTCCTGCAGGAAGCTGCGAAAGCTTCGGTCTCCAGCCCGGACGATCTTGCGAGACTGGCACACCAGGCGGAGGTCTTGGAGTTCGGCGAGCCGGGCGGCATGATGGACCACTTCGCCGCGGCGCTGGGTGGGTTCATCTACGTAGACTGCCGGCCGCCCTTCAAGGCAGAGCACCTGCCGATCAGGCTCGATGGTTTCATCCTCGGCGACTCACTCCAGAAGAAGGATACCCTCGGCACGCTTGGTGGCTCGAGGAACGATGTTCGCATTGGCCTCGATTTCCTGGCAAAGGCGTACCCTCGCTTCGACCTTCACACGACGCCAAATGATGAGGTGTGGGAACTGCTCGACCGCACGCCCGAAGCCGTCAGGCGGAAGGTCCGGGCGAATCTCATCAACCGCGACATCACGGTCGAGGCAATGAAGATGCTCCGCTCACGCATCGTCAATCCGCCGGAACTCGGCTGCCTGCTCTACAAGCACCACGAGCAACTGCGCGACGGCATCGGCGTCTCGACCCCTAAGATCGACGCGATGCTCGACGCGGCGATGGACGCAGGGGCACTCGGCGGGAAGATCAACGGCTCGGGCGGTGGCGGTTGCATGTTCGTCTACGCACCGGGAGCGGAGGATGAAGCCGCCGAGGCGCTCGAACGCGAGGGCGGGAAGGCGTACAAGCTGGCGATCGACACAGGCGCGAGGGCCGACGAATGAAGGCAGTCATCGTCGCCGCCGGTCGTGGGAACCGCATGATGCCGCTCACGGCCGACACGCCGAAGCCGCTGCTCCTACTCCACGGACGCCCGATACTCGAGCACATCCTGCTCGGACTGAAAGACGCCGGCGTCAAGGACGTGCTGATCGTCGTGAAGTACCTTGGCGAGAAGATCGCGGAATACTTCGGCGACGGGTCTAAGCTCGGCATGC
The DNA here is from genome assembly GCA_017993055.1 of Armatimonadota bacterium. Classification (NCBI taxonomy): domain Bacteria; kingdom Bacillati; phylum Armatimonadota; species Armatimonadota bacterium. The sequence continues at coordinate 93,559 of JAGONM010000004.1, read as the reverse complement.
GAGTCTCGTACGTAGAGCAGACCGGTCCGATGGGGACCGGAAGCGCGCTTCTCTCGGCCGAGCCATGGGTAGGCGACGAGCCGTTTATGCTCCTCTGGGGCGACGTGTTGATGGAATCGCACAACTACCGTCGCCTGCGGGAGTTGTACGCTCGATATCCATGCGATCTCATCAGCAGCCTGAACTGGATGGACGACCCCTGCGCCGGGTCATCCAACGAGGTGGAGGGCGACCGGATCGTGCGGATCGTCGAGAAGCCGGCGCCGGGAACCGCGAAGTCGAACTGGAACCAGGCCGGCCTCTTCGTCTGCACAACCGCCGTGATCGAGGCGATGAAGGTGTGCGGACTCTCCCCACGCGGTGAGATCGAGTTCACGGCCGGCGTGGAACTCCTGCTGGGCCAGGGCAAGGACGTCCGCTGGATGCCGGTGCAGGGTTTCTGGTCAGATGTGGGGACGCCCGAGATCCTGGCTGCGCTCGAGGCGTCCGACCTAACCTGAGATACAGTGGCCGCACCAACGATGATCGAACCTTCCTATCGAGAACTGCACAGGACCGGTGAGTTCCACGAGCGCGTGGAAGAGGCCTACCGGCTGATGTCCCCGGAATGCGGACTCTGTCCACGAAACTGCTGTGCGGACAGGGTCTCGGGACAGCTTGGCGCATGTCGAACCGGGCCGAATCCCGTTGTCGCCAGCTACGGCGCGCACTTCGGCGAGGAGCCCCCTCTCGTCGGCCGGAACGGCTCCGGGACGATCTTCTTCGGCGGATGCAGTCTGTCCTGCGTCTTCTGCCAGAACTGCGAGATCAGCCAAGGTAATGCCGGCCGCGAAGTGGGCATCGAGGACCTCGCCGACATGATGCTCTCCCTCGCCCGCCAGGGGTGCCACAACATCAACCTTGTGACGCCGACCCACCAGCTGCCGGTCATCCTCGCAGCGCTGGAGATCGCCGCCATCGCGGGACTCGACATCCCGATCGTCTACAATTGCGGCGGATACGAGCCGGTGCAGGCGCTGGCGATTCTCGAAGGTATCGTCGACATCTACATGCCCGACGCCAAGTACGGAAACAACGAGATCGGCTTGGAGCTTTCCGGCGTTCCGGACTATTGGGAGCGCAGCCGCGAGGCGCTACGGGAGATGCATCGGCAAGTCGGCGATCTCCACCTCGACGAGCGTGGAATCGCGGAGTACGGATTTATTGTGCGGCACCTGGTACTCCCCGATAACCTCGCAGGCACGCGGGAGGTCATGCATTTCCTGGCGGCCGAGATCAGCAGAGATACATACGTCAACGTGATGGACCAGTACCGGCCTGCGTTCGAGGCTGTCGGACGGCCGGACATCGGCCGCCCGGTCACCGATGAGGAGTTCGATAAAGCCATGCGCACTGCCCGGGAAGAAGGTCTGCGCCGCTTCGCCGGGTAAGAGTATGATATGCCCAGATTCGCCTATGTTCCTGTCCTTATACTACTTGCCCTGATCGCGGGGCTGTTCTACAGTCCAGGCCGGCAGGAGGCCGACGGGAAGGTCGTCATCCACTACTGGACCGGCTGGACAGGCGACGAACTCGCGACTCAGAAGCGGATCGTCGAGCGCTTCAACCGCGAGCACCCGAACATCGAGGTCAAGATTCTCAGCATCGCCGGCTCCTACCAGAAGGTACGGATCGCCTTCGCCGGGGGGAGCACGCCGGACGTCTGCTCGGCGGTCTGGGCGGATGAGTTCGCCGGGTATGCGATCCGCGGGGTGCTGACGCCGCTGGACGACTTCATGAAGGAGACCGGCTACGACCCTGACAACATTGTGCCGGGCGTCCGCCGGATGCTGACTTTCCGAGGTAGGATCTACGGCCTCGTCGCCACGACGAACGCCCATTTCATCGCCTACAACAAGAGCATCTTCCGCGAGTGCGGCCTCGATCCCGATGACCCGCCGGATACCATCCCGGAACTCGACCACGCCGCCGAGAAGACGACGCTCTACGACAATAAGGGCAACTTCACGCGGTACGGCCTGCGCCCGACCGGTCTGGTCTGGTGGGCCTACGTCTTCGGCGGGCAGTGGTACGATGAGAAGACCGGCAGGATCACCGCGAACCACCCGAAGAACGTAGAGGCGCTCAGATGGATGATGTCGTACGCGGAGAAGTATGATATCACAAAGATGGAGACCTTCGAGCAGACGTTCGGCAACCGAAGCACGGTGAGCGGACCGTTCTTCGTGGGCAAGACATCAATGTGGCCGGCGGGCGAATGGGCGCGCACCCACATCCGGCGGTACGCGCCCGACTTGGAGTGGGGATGGTTCCCCGCCCCGGCGCCCCCGGGGGGCAGGAAGAACGCGTGCACCGTCGGCGGAAGCGTCTTCGTGATCCCGTCGGCGTGCAAGCACAAGAGGGAGGCTTGGGAATTCCTGCAGTACATCTGCGGCCACGATGCCGTCAAGGAGTTCTGTCTCGACATTTCTAACATGGCGCCGCTCAAGTCGGTAGCCGCCGAGCCGGAGTTCGCCAACGATCCGCTCTACAGCTTCGCCATGACGCTCGCCGGCGGTGAGAACGCGTTCGGACCGCCTCCGGTGCCGATCTGGCCGAGGTACGCCTCGGAGATCGCTCGCGCCGAAGACTACGCGCTCCACGGCCACCGCGACCCGAAGGCGCTGCTCGACGATGTGACGCTTCGGATGCAGAAGGAACTGAACCAGACGCTTAAGGAGTTCGACGGCAACTGACCTTCAGGCACGTCGGACCTTTTGCGAACGGACCGACTGAGAACCGGAACACTATGCGCCAAAAACTCTCGAAAACCGAGAAGACCGACCTCCGCAACGGGCTGCTCTTCGCCGCGCCGTGGATACTCGGCTTCCTGGGCCTGGTCGCCTACCCGATCGTCAAGTCGATCTACTACAGCTTCTGCAGTTTCGACGCCATCTCACCGCCGCACTGGATCGGCGTGGAGAACTATCGGATGCTGTTCACCGAGGATGAACTGTTCTGGCGGTCGCTCTGGAACACGCTCTACATGATCGTCTTCGGACTGCCCGTCGGGCTACTCGCGTCACTCGCGCTCGCGTTCCTCCTGAACCTGAAGGTCCGCGGTATGGCCTTCTACCGGACGATCTACTACCTGCCGTCGATCACGCCGATCGTTGCGGCGTCGGCGCTCTGGATGTGGCTTCTGAACCCGCAGATCGGCCTGGTGAACCAGATCATCGGCTGGTTCGGGAGCGCGCTCCATGCGGTCGGACTTCCCGCTCCTCAGGGACCGGGATGGCTGATCGACCCTGCGTGGGCGAAACCGGCGCTGATCTTCATGGGGCTCTGGGGCGCGGGCGGCGGGATGCTGATCTACCTCGCAGGTCTGCAGGACGTCCCGGAAGCGCTCTACGAGGCGGCGGACCTCGACGGCGCGTCTAGTTGGAAGAAGCTTCGGCACATCACCCTGCCGATGCTAAGCCCGATCATCTTCTTCAACCTGGTGATGGGGTTGATCCACTCGTTCCAGTACTTCACGCAGGTCTACGTCATGACCGGCGGCGGCCCGCAAGACTCGACGCTCTTCTACGCGCTGCACCTGTTCAACAACGCTTTCCTGAACTTCAAGATGGGCTATGCCTCCGCGATGGCATGGATCCTGTTCGTCATCACACTAGCCTGCACGCTCGTCGTCTTCAGGAGCAGCGCGCGGTGGGTGTACTACTCGGGGGATCTCAAGTGAGGGAGTACTGGAGTGATGGGTTTCTAATGCTGCGAGACTCCAGCAACTCATCACTCAAAAAGGGACCATGACCACCACTACTGACTGGAAACGAAGAAAGCATCGCCGAGAGCAGATCAGAGCCGGGCTGCAGCACCTCATGCTCGTGGGCATCGGGGTGAGTTTCATGCTGCCTTTCTACTGGCTCGTCTCGACCAGCCTGAAACCGGACAACCAGATCTTCCTCTCGCCGCCCGCGTGGGTGCCCCACCCCGCGATGTGGTCGAACTACCCGAAGGCGCTCACCTACGTCCCGTTCGGCAACTATCTGCTCAACACGCTGACCATCTGTGCGCTGTCGGTCTTCGGGACGCTTTTCTCGTGCACGCTCGTCGCCTACAGCTTCTCGAAAATCCGCTGGCCGGGACGGAGCATCGCGTTCATGATCCTGATCAGCACCATGATGCTCCCGGGTCAGGTTACGATGATCCCGGTCTTCGGTATCTTCAAATCGCTGCACTGGATAGATACGATCAAGCCTCTCGTCGTGCCGTCGTTCCTCGGAAGCGCTTTCTTCATCTTCCTGCTCCGCCAGTTCTTCATGACGGTGCCGCTCGAACTGTCGGATTCGGCAAAGATCGACGGCTGCTCCGAGTTCGACATCTACTGGCGGATCGTGCTCCCGCTGGCCAAGCCCGCGCTCGCCACGGTGGCGCTCTTCGCGTTCATCGGGGCCTGGAACGACTTCCTCGGCCCGCTGATCTACCTCAACGACGAGACGAAGTACACGCTCTCGCTCGGACTTCAGCAGTTTGTCAGCCAGCACGGCGCGGAGTGGTCGATGCTGATGGCTGCCGCGACTGTGATGACGCTGCCGATCGTGATCCTCTTCTTCTTCGCCCAGAAGACGTTCATTCAGGGGATAACTCTCACGGGTATTAAGGGATAGCTTGCTTGTCCGGAGTTGCATCTTTGCGCCGGACGTGATATAATCCGGCGACAATATGTCCGCGGCGCACGCCGCGGGGTTGAGTACGTCGGGAATCCGCCACAGGATTTCGGGCAGAGCGCCCGCACCCGACGTCCTTCCTGCCCCGGACTGGATTCGGGGCCGATTAGTCCGAGGGGAGGTGAATTCATGGTACGACCATACGAGGTACTGTACATCGTCCATCCGGACCTCACGGATGAGCAGATCACCCCTATCACCGAGAAGTACAAGGCAGTGGTAGAGGGTCAGGGCGGCGAGGTGGAATCCATCAACCGATGGGAGAAAAGAAGGCTCGCCTACGAGGTGAAGGGACAGATGGACGGCATCTACGTTCTTATGAACTACACTGGCGAGCCTGCGGTTTCCGCTGAGCTTGACAGAACCATGAAGATCGGTGAAGATGTCCTGCGCCACCTGATCGTCCGCACGGACGAGGTGTAGCGCAGTCGGGTTGCATGAGAGTCGAGCAAGGGCAGGAATCATCGCTTCAGGATTGCGGATATGCAGACCAGGAGGGAAATGGCATGTTGAACAGAGTAGTGCTGATCGGACGGCTCGCGACTGATCCCGAGTTGAAGTACACGGCTAGTGGAATCGCGGTGACATCGTTTCTTCTCGCGGTTGACAGGCGCCCCAACTCGCAAGGCGAGAAGGAGACGGACTTCATTAGGATAGTGGCATGGAGACAGTCCGCCGAGTTCGCGGCAAACTATCTTACCAAGGGCCGATTGGTCTCAGTAGATGGCAAACTGCAAACCCGCTCCTGGGTTGCACAGGATGGTACTCGCAGAAACGCCGCCGAGGTGGTAGCCGACGACCTGAGAGGCCTGGATAAGCCCAAGGAGCGCACGGGAGTCGAGCCTGTCCCCGGTGACGAAGCCGTCCCTGAGCCGGACCACGAGGAAGCGGAGGTCGCCGCCGACCAGCAACTCGAGGACCCATTCGACCAGGAGTGAGTCCGAGCGCTGCGTTTCTTGATGATATGCCCTGTTTTTTCAGGAGGTTATAGATAATGAGACCAACCGGAGGAAGACCCGGTGGAAGAAGAGACGGCCCGGACAGAGGCGGCAGCAAGTTCCGACGCCCGCGCCGTAGAGTCTGCGCGTTTTGCGCGGACAAGATAGATTCCGCAGACTACAAGAACGCCGCAAGGTTGCGGAGGTACGTCTCCGATCGAGGCAAGATCCTGCCGAGACGGGCTACCGGCAACTGCGCCAAGCACCAGAGGATGATCATGCACGCGATCAAGCGCGCGCGTGAGATCGCTCTCCTGCCGTTCACCGCGGAGTAGATCGTTCAACCTCAACACGAGCAAACGCCTGGGAGCCTACTCCCAGGCGTTTCTTGCTTCACCGGCCCCGCGCCGGAAGTGCTTCAGGCAGGGGAAAACCCTGTACGCGTGTCGAACACAAGAACATTATGGTGAAAACGCACTTGTTCCTCAGCCTGGGCATCGTTTTGTCTGCGGCGTGCATCTCTCATGCCGTTACTGCGGTACCACACGTGAACCTGATCAAGAACCCCGGATTCGAGAAGGGCTCATCGGAGTGGAAGACCGACCCGGCCAGATGGCAGGTAGTGTCCGACGTCTCTCATTCCGGCAGGCACAGCCTGCGCATAGAGAACGACGACAAGGCAAGCTACACGCTGGCGTCACAGCCTATCCCGTGCGTGACTGAACGCGTCTACCGGATGAAGGTGAGGATCAGGACAGACGGTGTCGAGGGCGCAGACAGCGGCGCAACCATCTGCCTGGAATGGTATAACAAGGAGGGACAGTATCTCGGCGGAAGCTATCCGCCGGGAATCAAGGGGACCAACGAGTGGACACTCCTCGAGGCGAATTCGAAGTTGATTCCAGAGGATGCCGCAACCATGAGAGCGGTCGTCTACCTTCGCCAAGGATGCACCGGCACAGCCTGGTTCGATGACGTCAGTGTAGAACTAACTGAAGAGCCGGGAGAGATGACCTTTCGGCCGATGATCCGGTATCCCAACTACCGTCATACGATATTCCCGTGGCAGTCCCGGCGGCTCGAAACAGGCGCGGAGATCAAGGCAAATCGCGCTCATCGCATCGAGGACCTCGCGCTTCTGGTATCCGTGGTGGATTCTTCGAACAGGATTATCGGAGAGGCCGAGGATTCAGATCTCGCCGGCAAACCGTGGGCGAGCGCGAACGTTGACCTTACCCGAGCCAAGCCGGGGGACTACCGCGTCGTCGCGACCCTTCGAAACACCAGAGCGCGTGCGGACGTCGCTGCCGAGGTGCTGCGCTTCCGCATCGCCGATGAGGATACACCGAAACCCGCAATATACGTTGACGAGCACAACCGGTGCGTCGTGAACGGGAAGTTGTTCTTCCCCGTCGGCATGTACATCGGCGAGAGTCCGACCAGCCCGGTCGCGATCGAGGACCTGGACAAGTTCTCAGGCACCCGGTTCAACTGCTTGATGATGTATGGAATCAACAACGGCACCCCCGACCAGATCAGAGCATATCTGAACGAGGTATACAGACGGCGTCTGAAGCTGATCTACTCGGTAAAGGACCTTTACTTTGGCTCGACCTGGGAGGTCACGAAGGTCGGAGACTGGAGCGGAGTAGATGAGATTCTGCACGGCGTCGTATCGGCCTTCAGGGATCATCCCGCGTTGCTCGCGTGGTATCTGAACGACGAGTTGACCGACACCAGGCTACCCGAGATCGCCGACCACTATGAGAAGATTGCGGCGCTCGACCCCAATCACCTGATCTGGCAGGTGCTCTATCTGGGCCAGAACGTTGGCGACCACGTCTCGTCGTCCGACGCGATAGGTATAGACCACTACCCCGTGCCCGCAGCGCCGATCACGAACTTCTACATCGCCACCGCGAGCGTTGAGAGGGCGGTCATGGGAGCAAGGGCGATCTGGATGGTCCCTCAGGGAGCGAGCCAGGGGGCCTATAGCGGCAATCCCGACGTACGCCAGCCGACCTACGAGGAGACGATGTGCATGTCTTACCTGGGACTGATTCACGGCGCTCGGGGGCTGATCTACTACTCGTTCTTTGATTTGAAACGGACGACCGGCGGCGATGAGCACTGGGAAGTACTGAAGAAGGTGGCTGACGAGATGGCGCGAATCAGCCCGATCGTACTCGGTCTGGACGTGCCGGCTGTGAAACGGCTTACAGCCGGCGACGGGCGCATTCACGTGCTCACCAGGGAGGTCAACGGCGAAATCTACGCGCTCGCGGCGAATCCGCAGAAGGAATCGGTCAAGTCGGAGTTCCGTATCGGGCCGGAACTCAGGATCGCGAGGATCGAGTCAACCGGTCGAGCCGCTCCGACATCGGTGAACGAGAGATTCTTCACCGACGAGATCGAGTCATACGGCGTTCGAGTCTACAAACTGATCCGCCGCTGACCGCCCGCGTTCCACTCGGCACGGACGACCGAGCCGAGTCCAACTAAGCATCGGGAGGTGATGATTATGGCAGACAATGGGTGCAAGACGACCGCCACAATCGGCATAGGTTCCGGTAGTGTCATAGCAGGTCTGATTTCCTGGGAGCACACTCAATCCGTGCTGTGGACGCTACTGCACGTGATCCTCGGCTGGGTCTACGTCATCTACTCGCTGATCATTAAGAGAGTGCACTTCTAGTCGGAGGGAAACTCTATGCGTTCCGACAAGCCCAGTATCGTCGTAGTGATATGTCACGACCTGGGGCAGCACCTGGGATGTTACGGCGCGAAGGGCGTCCGTTCGCCCAACATTGACCGATTCGCCGAGACAGGAATCCGGTTTGCGAACTCGTTCTGCGCCGCGCCCCAGTGCAGCCCATCCCGTGCCGCGCTTTGGACCGGCCGATTCCCTCACGCCAACGGGGTAGTCGGCCTCACGCACGGAGGATTCGCCAACGACCTGCACCCGAAGGAACGACACCTCGCGCAGATCCTGGGCGACGGGGGCTACGAGACGCATCTCTTCGGCCACCAGCACGAGGCCCGGCGTGCGGAGCGATGCGGTCACGACATGATGCATCGGACCGGGAGGTGCGCCGAGGTCGCGGACGGCTTCGTGGAGTTCCTCGCTATGCGCGGCCAGCAGTCGCGCCCGTTCTTCGCGGAGGTGTGTTTCGTCGAGCCGCATCGGCCGTTCCATCACGAGGATGTTGAGGCGAACGACCCTCAGAGCATGGCCGTTCCACCCTGGCTTCCGGACATACCCGAGGTGCGCGAAGACCTGGCCGACCTCGAGGCATCTGTATCCTCGGCCGACAAGGCATTTGGGCGCATCCTCGATGCCATCGACTCCTCGGATATCGCAGGGGATACGATTGTGATCTTCACGGCAGACCACGGAACCGCATTCCCGCACGCAAAGATGACCCTCTACGATCCCGGAATCGAGGTGCCTCTCATCGTAAGAGTCCCCGGCTCCAAGCGAGGGATCACTCGCCGGGAGATTATCTCGAACGTGGATGTCTTCCCCACGCTGCTCGACCTCGTGGGGATGCAAGTACCTTCGAACCTGCACGGCCGCAGTTTTCGGGGGCTGCTCTCCGGGGCAGACTACCTGCCGCGAGAGGCCGTCTTCGCTGAGAAGACATATCACACCTACTATGATCCGATGAGGGCCATCCGCACCGAGCGGTGGAAGCTGATCGCCAACTTCGAGAACGCGCCCTGGCAGGAGACCTCGCCGGACTACTTCAACAACGCGAAGTGCTACGTGGAGGTGTCTAAGGCGCTCGACGTCCCCTACCCCGTCATGTACCATCCGCCGATCGAGTTTTTCGACCTGCACAATGATCCCTGCGAGCAGCACAACCTCGCCGATGCGACGGAACATGCAGCCACCCGCGATGATCTCATCCGGCGGCTGAGACAATGGATGCGGGAAACGGAAGATCCCCTACTCGACGGCCCGATGGCTCAGGGCGCATATTGCGAGCGGATGAGAGTGTTCAAGAACGTCTGATCGGCCGACCGGGCTCTGCGCCTAGGGAGCCATACGTTGGAGCATCTCGACCGCAGCCAGGATCGCCGCCTCCATGCTGACCGCATTCGCCTTCCCCTGCCACGCGATGTCGAAGCCAGTGCCGTGATCGACCGACGTGCGCAGGACCGGGAGACCGAGCGTCGCCGTCACCGTGCGGAAGAAGTCGCGGGTCTTGGCGGCGATGTGGCCCTGGTCGTGGTAGAGCGACAGCACGCAATCGTAGCGCCCGTCGAGAGCCTGGTGAAAGACGGAGTCCGCGCCGATCGGGCCGACGACGTTGATCCCTTCCCCGCGCGCCTTCTGGACCGCCGGGATGATGATCTCCGCCTCCTCACTACCGAACTGGCCCCCGTCACTCGCATGGGGATTGAGCGCGGCAACCGCGATGCTCGGCGACTCGAAGCCGAAGCCCCGCATCGCCCCGTCCACCCTTCGTATCATCGCGGCCACACGCTCCTCTGTGATGTACTCGATCGCCTGCCTGAGCGACAGATGCCTGGACAAGAAGAAGATTCGCATGTTGCCGGTGATGAACAGCGTCAGCGGGTCCGGGGAATGAAGGTAGTCGGCCAGGAGTTCGGTATGCCCGATCCCGCGGATCCCGGCGGCGCGGAGTGACTCCTTGCTGATCGGAGCGGTCGAGATCGCGTCAATCCGCTCCTCCGACGCCAGTTCGCAGGCCCGACGGATGTACGCATCAGCGGCGATCCCGGCCGGACCCTGCACCAGTCCCGGTTCGATCAACTCGATACCGGGAGTCGGCACATCCAGCACCTCGACCCGCCCGCGGCATCCCTCAGCGTCCTCCGGGCCTTCGACGGTTAGCAGATACGGGGCCGAACCGCCGACCCGTTCGGAGCACCGCCTCAGCACCTCGATGCTGCCGATGACGACCGGAATCGCTCGCCGGTAGACTTCGTCGCTCCTCAGCGACCCCAGAACGACCTCCGGCCCGATCCCCGCCGGATCGCCCATCGTAACCGCAACTGTCGGACGTTTCATTCCGCACTCCTTCTCAACGCCTGATACTCAGGTGTTCCGTGCTGGACGCTGCTCTTCCTGCGGCGTATAATGGTGTTTGTCCGCAGAACGAGTTGCCAGGAGCCGACCATGCTCACGCCGAAGGAACGCGTCCTGACGGCTGCCAACCACGAGCAGCCCGATCGGCCGCCGATCACGATATACGTCACCCCGGAGATTCATCGTGCCCTCTGCGCCCATTTCGGCGATCGAAGTTATACCGACGCCTTCCAGGTTGACTTCCGGCACGTTGGTCCGGCGGGATTGAAGCCGCCTGCGAAGGCGCAGAACGGCGCCGACTTCTGCGACGAGTTCGGCGTCGGGTACAAGATGGTGCAGAACAACGTCGGCGGAACGTATGCCGAGGCATGGGACCTCACTCTCGCGCGCCTCAACTCGATGGATGATGTGGAATCCTACCCGTGGCCCGACGCGGACGACTACGACTACTCGGTCATTCCCGAGCAGATCCAGCGAGTGAAGGACTACGCGGTCTGCCTGGGAAGCGCTGGCATCCCTGATATCATCAACGGGATCGGGCGCGGACGAGGCATGGAGCAGGTACTCATCGATATAATCAGCGAGGATCCGGTCGGCACGACTATCATCGATCGGCGCGTGGACTTCTACTACGAATGGTGCAAACGCTCGCTGGAGGCCGGCCAGGGCAAGATCGACATTCTCTGCCTGGGCGAGGACCTCGGCTCGCAGAAGGGTCCGACGATGAGCCCGGCGACGTTCGACTCGTTCTTCCGGCCCAGGATCGAGCGCTTCTACCGCCTCGCCCACGAATACGGCGCAAAGGCGATGATGCACTCGTGCGGCTCGACACGCGACCTTCAGCCTCGCCTGATCGAGATGGGACTCGACATACTCGACGCCGTGCAGCCGGAGCCGGTCGGCATGGACCCGCATGAACTCAAGGACCTGTACGGCGACAAACTGACCTACTGCGGCATGATCAGCACTCAGCAGACGCTCCCTCACGGCACTGTCGAGCAGTGCCGGGCCGAGGCGCGCCACCGCATCGACGTCATCGGCAGGGGCGGCGGCTACTTCTTCGCCCCCGCCCACTGCATCCAACCCGACACCCCCCTGGAGAACGTCCTCGCGATATACGAGGAGGTGACGGGTGAGACATTCATCTGAGCATCGACTCAGCCCGACAGCATCGAACCGCTCAGAATAGCCAGGAGCAAAACCGTGAACCTGAACAGACCGATCATCCTCTCTGAGGCCGAGTACCGCGACAAGGTATACGCGTGCTGGCTCGGCAAGAACATCGGGGGCACACTCGGCGCTCCGACCGAGGGCCGCAAGGAGATACTGAACTTCGAGTACTACGATCCGATGCCGTCCGAATCAGCGCCGAACGATGACCTCGACCTGCAACTCGTCTGGCTCAAGATGCTCCAGGAGCGCGGCATCAACCCGACGCTCTCCGACTTCGCCGATTACTGGATGAAGCATCTGGCCCCCTACCCCTGGGACGAGTACGGCTTCTGCCAGCGAAACCTCCAGCGGGGGCTCCGGCCGCCGATCTCCGGGTGCTTCGAGAACGACTTCATCGATCAGATGGGCTCCCCCATCCGCAGCGAGATATGGGCCTGCATCGCGCCCGGCGATCCCCAGCTCGCGGCGATGATGGCATGGAAGGATGCCGTCCTCGACCACGCGGGCGGCGAGGGCGTCTGGGGGGAGATGTTCTGGGCGGCCCTGGAAAGCGCCGCGTTTGTCATCCAAGACCCGATTACGCTCATCCGGATCGGGCTCGGCATGATCCCGATCTGGTCGCACATCCATCGGGCGATTACATCCGCCGTATGGTCATATGAGCACAAGGCCTCATGGGAGGATGCCCGCAGCCGGATCATCACGCGCTTCGGCCACAGCCACCCGTGCCACGCTCCGCAGAACCACGGCTTCACGATCATCGGCTGGCTCTACGGGGAGGGCTACGGCGACATGCTCTGCAAGGCGGTCAACTGCGGCTACGATACCGACTGCACCGGCGCCACACTCGGCTCGCTACTCGGCATCATCGGCGGCACGAAGGCCATCCCGAAGGAGTGGCGCGACCCGATCGGCGAGGGCATCGTGCTCCACAAGTTCACGCAGAACCTCGATGCGCCGAAGACCGTCGGCGAACTGACCGACCAGACCATCGAGATCGGCATGAAGCTCCTGAACACCAGGTCGCAGGTTGCCGGTATCGCATTTAGTACAATATCACCCGCTGATCCTATGCCAATCTTGACTCAGAACCACCTCGCGAGGGACCTCTGGGCGAGGGACATGGAATCGGCCATGGTGAGCGTTGGCGGCGGTCTGGAGATCACGCTTCACTATCACGGTGAGCCGGTGATCCGCCCGGGGTTCGCTAAGGTACTCAGCATCTCCGCCGAGCGATCGGGGCATGCGATCCCCGCCGACATGCAGTTGGAGGTCCCCAAGGGCTGGAAATCGAGCCCCCTCCGGCCATCGGAGGAAGAGGTCGCGTACGATGTCACCGCCGAGAAACCGTCGGACTCGAACACCGTGACCGCGCACGTCACCGTAGCAGGAAAGAAGCACAGCGCGCCGTTTGTGCTGTTCGGCCCGGATGCCGGAAAGGACTGGCAGCCTGCTCGCGGAGTTCCTACCTGCCCCAAGTGCCACGCGCGCCTCGAATCGTGCCTCTGCCCGAAGTAGAAGCGCACGTTCGTTCCGGAGTTGCACTCGGGAAAGCCGCACCATGAAGGCGGCTGAGCTTCCAGACCGGCTATACGGGAGGGAATGCAACCCCCTCCCCGACGGTATCCTGGCAGCCGGCTACCTGGAATAGTCGTCCTGCACGCGGACGATGTCCGACTCGTCGGAGAGGTTGCTCGGATCCTCGTGCTGCCAGATTTCGGCCACCCTGCCCCAGGAGTCGAGCGCCCCCGCCAGCCGATGCATGTGTCCGCAGGGGATGCTGATCACCTCGCCCGGATACAGGACGTCCGCCGCCAGGTTCTCGCGGTCCGGGCCGTGGATCACCATCACCGGTCCGTCGAGCACACGCCAGAGCTCCGACCGGCGGTGGTGAAGTTGGAGTGAAAGCCGCTGAGCGGGCGCCACGATCAGAACCTTCGGGTCGCGCCGGCCCGCATGCTTGCCGGTATCCGCACCCTTCCAGTAAGCCTTGAAAAACGCGCCTAGAGACTCCTCGGTGAACCTCAAGAATCCGCCCCACGGCCGCCCGAAATCTCGGTCCGCGATCTCCAATCCGAATCCGCGCGTTTCCGCCAGTATCCGATCGAAAACCATCCCTGCCTGTTCCTGATTGCTTAGTCTCATGTCGGCCTCCAAGGGCATTATATGGGCCGAGGAACGGACGAGTCAAGAAGCCGAGAGACCGCTGACGCCGCCCCTTCCGGTTGCGCGGCCTCGCACGGCTATGCTACAGTGCGTACGAGTATGAGAGGAGTGATAGACGATGGAAAAGCTGGCAATCGAGGGCGGTCCGAAGGCGAAGACGACACCTAACATACACATGTTTCCCGGCGGGATGGAGATCGGCGACGAGGAGCGTGCCGAGATCATGGAGGTGCTCGACCACAAGTACCTGTTCCGCTACTACGGCCCGGAGGACTTCCCGTCGAAGGTCCGGCAGTTGGAGATCGCTTTCGCGCGCCTCATCGGAACGAAGTATGCTCTCGCGGTCAACTCGTGCACGTCCGCGCTGATCTCGTCGCTGGTGGCGGTCGGCGTCGGTCCGGGCGACGAGGTGATCGTCCCCGGCTACACGTTCTTCGCGTCGGCGGCCTCGATCCTCGCGGCGAAGGCGATCCCGATCATCGCTGAGGTCGACGACTCCCTGACGCTCGACCCGGCGGACTTCGAGGCGAAGATCACCCCTCAGACGAAGGCCGTCATCCCGGTCCACATGCGGGGCGCTCCGTGCGACATGGATGCGATCATGGCGATCGCGCGGAAGCATGGCCTGAAGGTGATCGAGGATGTCGCGCAAGCGTGCGGAGGATCGTACCGCGGCGCGCGGCTCGGCGGCTTCGGGGACTGCAATGCGTTCAGCCTCCAGTACCACAAGATCATCACCTCGGGCGAGGGCGGAATCGTGACCACGGACGACGATCGCCTCTACGACCGCGCCCAGGCATATCACGACACAGCGGCGTGCTGGCGGCCGGACCGCTTCGGCCTCCCGAGATACGAGGGCGAAGTCTTCCCCGGCGTCAACTTCAGGATGAGCGAGTTGGCCGGCGCGGTGGCATTAGTCCAGCTCCGGAAGCTCGACGGCCTGCTCGCGGGGATGCGTCGGAACAAGGCGCGGATCAAGGGTCAGCTTTCCGACCTCCCACTCACCTTTCGGCGGATGAATGACGCCGAGGGCGACACGGCGATCGCGCTGATCTTCTTCCTGCCTGACAGCGCCTTGACGGCCCGGTTCGCGGAGGCGCTCCAGGCGGAGGGAGTCGCGGCCGCGTGCATCTTCGACAAGGGCATCCCCGACTGGCACGTCTACGCGCACTGGAAGCACATCATGGACAAGGTGACCGCGACTCAGGAGGGGTGCCCATACACCTGCGCGTACTACGGGAAGAAGGTCGAGTACTCGCCGGACATGTGCCCGAACACGCTCGAACTCCTCAGCCGCTCGATCCACATAGACATCCCCCCGCAGATGACGGATGCCGACTGCGGCATGATCGCGGAGGGGATACGGAAGGTGGCGGCAGCGCTCCTGTAGGAGGCGAAAATCGAACACCGAACGTCCATGATCCGATTCCGCAATTCCGAGTACGATTCCGATTAGGAGCAGGAGTATGATATGCCTGGGATAGATGTCTGCATTGAGCCCCTCTTTCCCGACCTCTCGCTGGTGGAGCGAGCGAAGAGAGTCCGTGACGCGGGATTCGACGCGATCGAGTTCTGGTTCTATGACATGGGCGGCGACCGAGGGATCGGTGAGCTTGCCGGGTACTGCCGCTCGACCGGCATGCTGATCAACAACATCGTGGCCAACTCGCCGGACGGAGCGATCGGCGGCTCCTTGACCGACCCGGCGGACAGGCGGAAGTATGTCGAGCGCGTCCGGGAGAGCATCCGGGTCGCGAAGGACATCGGCTGCGATAAGATGATCACCTGCACGGGCAACTTCCGCGCGGGCGTCTCACGGGAGGAGCAGCGCCGTAGCGTCGTGGACGGACTGAAGGCCGCGTGCGAGGTCTGCGAGGCGGAGGGGATCACGCTCCTGCTCGAAGCGCTGAACACCCTGGTGAACCATCCCGGCTACTTCCTCGACTCATCCGATGAGGGAGCGGCGATCTGTCGGGAGGTCGGCAGCCCGAACATGAAACTGCTCTACGATGTCTACCACATGCAGATCATGGAGGGAAATGTGATCGCGCGGATCGAGCAGCACCTCGATGTGATCGGCCACTTCCACTCCGCGGGCGTCCCGGGGAGGCATGAGCTTGACGACGGCGAGCTGAACTACCCCGAGGTCCTCCGCCGGATCGACGCGCTCGGATACAAGGGCCTCTTCGGCCTCGAGTACTGGCCGTCCCTCCCGAACGATGAGTCACTCACGAAGATGCGGTCGTTGACGAGGTAGCGAATCCTAGGCCGCGATGGAGATTCGCCCTGCCTCGGAGGTCGGCTCGGGGATCGGCAGGCCCTCTTCCTTGAGGCCTTCGATGTGGAAGGTCAGGGCATCCCGGAAGTTGCGCTCGGCTTCTTCCCTCGTCTTGCCCGTCGCCATGCACCCAGGGACATCGGGCGAATACGCCGCCCAGTTGTTCTCCGTATGCTCATATATGACCGTGTATTCCTTCATGGCTCATCTCCACTGCGCCTGCTTGCAGATGTTGCTGAGGGTTCCGGGCGGCACGTCTTCCGAAGGGTGGCCGTGCACCGTTACCACTCCACCTTTCGTGGCGTGCTTGAACTGTCGATGACTGCCTCGCGTCCGAACCAGATACCAGCCGTCTTCCTCAAGCTTCCTGACCAGATCGCGAACTTTCATGTCTAGTGTCAGTTTACCCTCAATCTGCGGTCCGGTCAAGCGTTTCCATGCCGGACGGTTCACAATGCTTGATAGCATCTGTGTATCCGTGTTACCATCTGACCATCAGGAGGCTCTCCATGCCGATCAGACGCCTGCACGGTGGTCAACTTGAAGTGCTCTCCGACGATGATATACAGATGATCCACGAGGCGGTGCTCGAAGTGATGAGCACGGTCGGGGTGAAGGTCGAGCACGGTGAGGCGCTTGGCATCTACCGGGACAACGGGTGCGATGTTGATTTCGAGAAGCAGGTCGTCCGGATGCCGGAGGACGTGCTGAAGAAGGCGCTGAGCACCGCGCCGAGCGAGTTCACCCTCTACGGCAAGACATCGGCTTTCGACGTCCACGTCAACCTCGACGATGTCTATACCATCGGCGGCTCGTCGGCGCTGACGGTCCTCGACCTCGAGGGAGTCAGACGCCCAGCGACGCTGCAGGACCTGTCGGACCTCACGCGGCTGCTCGACGGCCTGGAGAACCTCCACATCATGCATGCGCTCGTCGTTCCGCAGGACATCCCCCAGCCGGGGTTCGACCGCATCCTCTGGGCGACCGTCATGAAGAACACCAACCGCAACTACTACTCCCAGGGCCAGTGGGGAGTCAGTATCCGCGACCAGATCGAGATGGCAAAGGTCATCCAGGGCAGCGAGGCGGAGGTCCGCGCGCATCCGCTCTTCACGATCGTCATCTGCATGATGAGCCCGCTGATCCACAGCACCGAGCGGGTTGACGAGCTGATCGAGTCGGCGAGGCACGGGATTCCGCTCTACATCGAGGTCGATGCGATGCTCGGCGGGACGACTCCGATGACCATCGCCGGGACGCTCGTCGAGGAGTGCGCAAACGTCCTGACCGGCATCGCGCTCGCCCAGTTTGTGAACCCGGGGAATCCGTGCGTCTTCGCGATCGCATCTGGGCTGATGAGCATGTCGAACGGCGAGTATTCGGGCGGCGCGCCGGAGACGGGGCTGCTTCATGCGGCCACCGCGCAGATGGCTCACTTCTACAAGCTGCCGTTCCAAGGCGGGACGGGCATCGACTCGACGCTCCCGGACGCCCAGGCGGGATACGAGCGGGCGCTCCAGGTGCTGACGAACTCGCTCGCCGGGACGAACTTCGTGCACCTTTCGATCGGCATGATGGAGCAGATGCTGCTGGCGAGTTACGAGCAGGCGGTGATCGACAACGAGATTCTCGGCGCGGCGTTCAGGATCGTGCAGGGGGTCGAGGTCACTCGCGACGCGATCGGCCTCGACGCGATCAAGGAGGTCGGCATCGGCGGGAACTACCTGGCGCACGATCACACGGTGAAGTACATGCGCCCGCACACCTGGTTCCCCCGGATCACGAACCGCGAGCAGTGGACGCCCTGGATGGCAGGTGGTGGGAAGGACATGTCCCAGAGGGCGAACGAGCGAGCACGTCAGATCCTCGCCGAGCATCATCCCGAGCCGCTCACCGACGATCAGGAGCGTGAGATCGACCGCCTTGCCCTCGCCGCCCAAGTGCGCGCTATTGCTCAGGGTCCTTACACTATGTCGGGGGTACAGTGAACTACGAGATTGGAGTTTATCATGCATCGACTTGTATACGCCTTCGTGTTGAGCGGAGTTCTCACCTCGGGAGTTGGCCAGACCGCCCAGGGCGTTCGTGACATATACCCGGATACCTGGGTGGGCAGCGATGCCCTCGGCAGAACGATGCCGGGGTTCGCCGATGTGGGGCCGGTGAAGAACGATCAGCGCCGCGTGGTGGGGATCTTCTACATCACCTGGCACGACGACGGCAAGTACGGGATGAAGAGCCCGTATTCCGCCGATGTCTCGAAGATCCTCGCGAGGGACCCGAGCGCGCGCCTGGATGCCAAACATCCGCTGTGGACGGAAGGCTCGTATCACTGGGGAGAGCCTGAGGCGGGCTACTTCCTGAGCAAGGACGAGTACGTCATCCGCAAGGACATGTCGATGCTCGCCGACGCGGGCGTAGACGTGCTCGTGATGGACGTGACCAACGCCGTACGGTACTGGGAGGAGTGGGACGTCGTCTTCCCGGTCATGCAGAAGATGAAGGCCGAGGGAAACAAGGTCCCCAAGTTCTGCTTCTGGGCGTTCAACGGTCCCGTGGTAACCGTCGTGCAGGACCTCTACGACAGAATATACAAGACCGGGAAGTACAAGGACCTGTGGTTCATGTGGGACGGCAAGCCGCTCCTCCTTTACAACAACAATCCGAGTTGGGACTCCACCGGCTCACAGACCGGCCCCCAGGAGTACTCGAAGGAGGTCAAGGATTTCTTCACCCTGCGCACGATGTGGTGGGGCTACTATGAGTGGGCCGCAAAGCGCTTCGTCGGGGCCGAGGACAACTGGAGTTTCGGGCTCGACATGGGCGATCCGCGGGTCAGTTCCATGAAGCCGGAGGAGCGAGTCTCCCTCCACAACGGCAAGCGGGAGGAGGCGGCCGTCACGCCAGGACAGCATCCGTCGAGCCTGATCGGGAAGTCTTGGACCGTGGACAAGGGAGAGCCAGAGTTGAACGATCAGGATCTCCCCGTGCGCACGTTCGTGCCCTGGCTCGGCAAGTGGGTCGATCACCCCGAGGGCTACGGGATCTACTTCCAGCAGCGGTTCGATGAGGCGCTCGAGGCGAATCCGCAGTTCCTCTACATCAACGACTGGAACGAGTGGACCGCCGGCAAATACCATCCCGCTGAGGGCCAGACCTTTGACTTCATGCGCCGCAAGAGCCCTTTCTTCTTCGTGGACCAGTACAATGCCGAGTTCAACCGCGCCATCCAGCCGATGAAGGGCGGATACACCGACAACTACTACATGCAGATGGCTCAGAACATCCGGCGGTATAAGGGCGTCAGGCCGATACCCGAGCTTCGCGGATACGGCGCGATCAAGATCGACCGGGATTTCACTGACTGGAATCAGGTAGACGTCGAATATCGAGACACCATCGGCGATACGGCGCATCGCGACTACAACGGCTATGGCGGCCTGCATTACACGAACGACTCGGGGCGTAACGACATCGTCGCCTGCAAGGTCGCGGTGGACAGCAAGACGGTCTACTTCTACGCTGAGACGAACGACGCTCTGACGCCGCATACGGACTCGAACTGGATGCTGCTCTTCATCGACGCCGACAGAAACCCGGGGAGGGGGTGGTTCGGCTACGACTTCCTCATCAACCAGAGCATCGTTGATTCGAAGACCACCACGATCAAGCGGTATGACCTCGGGGCCAAGTCATGGGTGGAGGTTGGGAAGATCGGCTATCGGTACAAGGGAAAGACCCTTGAGCTGGCCGTCCCGCGCGAGATCCTGGGGCTGAAGGGCCTCGCATTCAGCTTCGACTTCCACTGGTGCGACAATCCCGCCGATATCACCGACCCGATCTCACTCTGCGTCAACGGCGACAGCGCCCCCAACCGGCGCTTCAACTACCGCTGCATCTGGCGGAGCTAGGTGGTGCGGATTGCGGAATCGAGAACTGGAAGACCTCATCGGCGAGGCGGGAATGAGGGCTGCCGGCCAGAGGTATGGTGTTGCGGGCTTGCTGTTCACATACCGCTGTTCGATCGCGTGCCAGCACTGTTTGTTCGGCTGCTCGACCGACAAGCCGGACGTCGCCATGACGCCCGAGCAATGTGCAGACGCCCTTGCGATGCTCCATGAGACCAACCGAGCGGTACACGTCGCAGGCGGCGAGGCGATGATGTACTGGGAGAGGTTGGCGAAGGGCTTGGCGCTCGCGCACGAGGAGGGCAATGCCCCGCATTTCATCGAGACCAACTGCTCATTTGCCACTAACGGACAGATCGTCAGGGAGCGGTTGGAGTTCCTCGCATCTCATGGAGTCCTGGGGCTGCTGGCATCGGCTGATCCGTTCCACCAGGAGTGGGTTCCGCCCGAGCGATTCATCCTCGTGCGCCGACTTGCACGGGAGATATTCGGCGAGGCGAACTTCTGGGGCCCGACGCAGAGCGATGAAGAGATCATGCACCTGCAGTCGTTCGCCCGCGACCTCGATCGGCTGCGGGAATACGTCAACCGCCGTGAGATCGTGATGGTCGGAAGTGCCTTTCGGGAACTACCCCGATACCGCGAGCACTTCGACCCACGTGACGAGCGAGTACCCCGGATGGGACATCGCGGGCCGAGGAAGAACAAGAGCTGCCTGGACGAGTTCAGGGCCGAAACGATCTGGGAGTTTCACATCGACCCCTACGGTAACATCCAGACCAACTGCGGGATGATCCTCGGACGAGTCGGCGAGACGACACCGGCTTGCGTCTTGGCCCGGGGGCCGGAGAATGCCAACGAGTTCACAAGGACGGTGTGCGAGAGCGGACCTATCGGCCTTGCGGAACTGGCAACAAAGGAATACGGCTTCGTCTGGCCGGAATCGATATCGCAGGACTGCGAGCTGTGCTTCCTCGCACGGAGGCATCTAAGGCAGTTTCATCCCCAGGTATTCGGCCCGGCTGAGATCTATGACTAGACTGCCGGACGCTCATACTCCTTGAGGATCTCAGCCACCAGGCGGACGCGCTCGATGTCGCAGACCGGCGACGGCTCATCCGAGACGCCGAGGACCAGGTTCGGCGAGAACATCTCGATGCAGTCGCGCGCCGTGCGCTCCACTTCCTCGAGCGGCTCGGACGGAAGGAAGCTGGTCATCGGGATGCCGTCGAGCAGCACCATGTCGCCCAGCCCCTCCTTCATCTCCTGAAGCGTGACGTCACCCTGGGGAATCGGGGTCAACGCCTCGATGCCGTCGAGCCGCGTCTGTTGGGCATACGGGAGCAGGAGTTTGATGCTGCCGTCCCAGTGCGCATGCGTGAACTTGCCACGAGCTCGGAAGAGGTCGGCCCGCCGCTGGTACTCCGGGAGCACGTACCGCTCGAAGAGGTTCGGCGGCAGGAAGTGGTGGTCCACGTTGTCGCCGAAGTTGATGATCGGCACAGGGCTCTCGAGCACGACCTTCAGCATCGGCTCGTCGGTCTCGTTGATGACGTCGATCAGGTGCTCGACCATCGCCTGATCGTCATGGAGCGCGTAGATCGTGCCCTCGACCCCCATGATCTCGATCAGGAGCTTCTGCACGTTGACGCGGGGGATGAACATCATCGGGGCGGCCCGGTCGCCTACGATCGCGTCGTTCTGCGCGAACAGCTCGTTGTTGAACGACCACGTGCGCCCGCGAAGGATATACTCCATCACCCTCGCGTCATCCGGCGTTTCGACGGGGAACTTGTCGGTGTGCGATGCAAGGCCGGTTGAACGGGAGTGGGCCTCCACGGTCCCGACGGGAGTGATCCAACGGGAGACGTGCCGGTTCCCATGCTGCTCGGCCTCGTACTTCACGCTCGGATCGTCGGCGCATCCAAGGCAGCCGTTGAACCAGGGATAGCTGCGGATCGAGCACCCCAAGTCGTCGTAGACATCCAGGAGCGACATGTCCCTGTAAAGCTCGGGAAGCGTGTTCTGCGCCTTGTTGACTCCGTACCAATGCTCGATGCGGGGCTGGTAGACTACATTGTCTACGGGTTGATCGGCGAAGATCGCGAGGGTTCTCTCTCGGAAGTTCATGCCGGCGTTTCCTCCACGCAAGCTTGTTGGGGCGGGAGTACAACTCCCGCCCCAACACCTCAACAGCGGCGTCTCTACATCGTCGAATCAGAAGTTGTCGGCGAGAAGCTCGAAATGCGCCTGGGGGTGCGCGCATGCCGGGCACAACTGGAGGGCTTCCGGACCTTCGTGGATATAGCCGCAGTTGCGGCACTTCCAGACGACCGGGGCGTCCTTCTTGAAGACCTTGCCGTCTTCGACGTTCTTCAACAGCGCGCGGTATCTCTCCTCGTGATGCTTCTCGACGGCAGCGATCTTCTCGAACACGACGGCCACCGCCTCAAATCCTTCGGCACGGGCAACGCGAGCAGCCTCAGGGTACAACTCCGACCACTCCTCGAGTTCACCAGCAGCGGCTGCGGCCAGGTTCTCGGCGGTCGTGCCGATCTTGCCGGCGGGAAAGACGCCGACGACCTCGCAAGTCCCACCCTCGAGGAACTTAAAGAAGCGCTTCGCGTGCTCCTTCTCGTTGTCCGCGGTCTCCGTGAAGATGGCGGATATCTGCTCATAGCCGTCCTTCTTCGCCTGACTGGCGAAATACGTATACCTGTTCCTCGCCTGGGACTCACCTGCAAACGAGGTGATCAGGTTCTTCTCGGTCCGGGTTCCTTTGATCTTCATACTCTCCTCCTTGATCATGCGACATTCGTCATGCCAAACATATGCCGAATCGCCAAAAAGCTCATCGCGAAGAGGTCGTCTCCCCGTGCAGAGCACACTATACCACAAGTAGTATTCCCAGGTCGCGTTCCATCTAACCTAGCTGCCCGCTGGATAGCCGGTCTCATCTCTGAGCCGCGCGAGACGAGCACGCATCTCGGAGAGTCTATCGGCGTGCTTCGCATCATCAACCAGGTTGCGGAGTTCCGTCGGGTCCTCTCTGAGATCGTAGAGCTCAGCCGGGACGCCTTCCTCGTCGAGATACTCGATATACTTCCAGCGCTCGGTCCGGACTCCAACGGTGGTCGGCGTCCAGTTGTATCCCTTCTCGCGGAAGTACTCGTACATCCACTCTTCGCGCCATCCCCGGGCCTTCCCTCGAAGCAGCGGACGGAACGACCTCCCCTGGATTCCCTGGGGCGCGGTCACCCCCGCAAGGTCGAGGAACGTGGGGCACAGATCAATGTTGAGCACCATGCCCTGGACCTCAGTTCCCGGCTTGACAACCTTCGGGTAGCGCATAACCATCGGGATGCGTATGGACTCCTCGTACATCAGGCGCTTGTCCACCCGCCCGTGCTCGCCGAGGAAATAGCCGTTGTCGCCGCAGAACACGATGACGGTATTGTCGAGTTCGCCCATCGCCTCCAGTGTATCGAGCACACGGCCGACTCCCTCGTCTACGGCGACGAGCGTCCGGCAATAGTCGAGTATCAACTCGTCCAGCTTGGCAGGGTCGGTCAGAGCTCCAGTCAAGTCGTGGCCGGGCTCCATGCCTCTCCGAATCCACTCGGGCTTGCCCTCTAGGGTATCGCTCATGCTCTTCGGGCGCTCGATCTTCTCGCCCGCATACAGCTTCTTGTGCCGCACGGCAGGCTGGAACGGGCCGTGAACCGCCTTGTGGGATAGATAGAGGCAGAACGGCGCATTCCGGGGTCTGTTCAGCCACTCGACGGCCTTGTCTGTCAACAGGTCGGTCATGTAGGTGCCGACCCGTTTGACTTCGCCGTTATCGTTCACGGTCGGGCTGTAGTAAACGCCCTGACCTTTGAAACTGAACCAGTAGTCGAAGCCCTTTCGAGGGCCCTCTTGCCCGGCCATGTGCCATTTGCCGACAAATGCGGTCTCGTATCCCGCCGCCTTGAGCACGGTCGGGAAGGTCGGCTGGCTGTCTTCGAACACGGTGGCATTGTTGAGGACGCCATGGGAGTGAGCATATCGCCCCGTCAGAAAGCTCGCCCTGCTGGGAGAACACAGTGAGGTTGTGACGAAGGCATTGCGGAAGATCGCTCCCTCTCGTGCGATACGGTCGATGTTCGGAGTGCGCAGGAAGGGGTGGCCCATGCAACTCATCGCATCGAACCGATGGTCGTCGGTCAGGATGAAGACGAGGTTCGGCTGTTTCGATGGTGCGGACGCTCCCTCGACACCGACCAAGGGCAGTACCGCGCAGGCAGCCCCTATCCCTGCAAGAAACTCACGCCTGGTGGCATGCCCGTCGCTCATGGGTCGCACTCCTCCTCGCGAGATGATGTCGCTTCAGAGGATACATTTCGGCGCCGACCCAGGAGCTACCTGCTTGTTCGGAGATGGCGTCTACTTCCGCAGTCTCTCCGCACAATCGCGCAGGTAAATCCGGGCCGCCTTCAACTCAAACGGCGAGTCCTCGTCGAGCGATCTGTACAGCCTCATCGCTGTACGGAGGTCGGAAGCCGATTCGTTCCAGCGTTCCAGGCGGTGGTAGAGGATGCCGCGCTCCAGGTAGACGCGGTGGTCCGAGGGGTTGCTCGCAATCCCCGCGGATATGAAGCGTTCGGCCTCGCGAACCTGCCCCGTTCGGTAGTACCAGTAGGCGCCGGTCCGCCAGGCCTCGACGTTCCGCGGGTCAAGACGCGCGGCGATGACGAACCAGGGGAGGAGTTCCTTCTCATCCGAGCCGACAACATGACTGTGGTCACGGGGAGCGGTCTGGCCGTGCAGTCTCCTCACCAATCCCTGCATTGGCAGGGAATGAGAACGCTGCTGATCTCCGTCATGCCCGTGATCTTCGCACAGATGGCCTGCCCCTTTGTGGAGGTAGAGATCAGCCTGATCGAGCGCGCTTCGCGAGGCAATCTCGGCCGTTCCGCCGAATAACCGCACAAGGATGTCACCGTTCTGCCGATCCGCAGCCTCAGTCCGAACTCCTATCGGACCGCAGAGAACGACGACGACCAGTCCGCAGATCGCCATTACGCCTAGATGCCTGGACTCCATCACAGCCACTTCCTGCGGAACGTGAGCGACGCGCAGGCGCCTGCGAAGAGAGCATACCCCAGTCCGTAGGCCAGTATCTGCACGAATGCTATCTTCGGCAGAGGCCCCCATCCGTGCACGAACCTGCGCGATATGTCGAAGAACTCGAAGTGCGGGAGAGCGAGGTATGCCGCCCACGCCGCGTACTGACGCATCCCGGTCATTGTCTCGATGGCCGACATGAGCGACTGCCCGCCGTAACGCGTCACGCAGAGGAGAACGAGCGCGAATGTTACCGCCGCCGCCGGTGAGAAAGCGCATGAGAGGCAGAGAGATATGCTGCACAGCAGAGTGAGCGCGCAGACCTGCAGGGCATACGCCTGCCAAAGAGTCGCATCCAAGACGCCCGCGCCTCCCCTTATCGCCAGCATCACTATTAGGATCAGGAAGAGGCCGGTGAAACAGGTAATTGCGGCCGACACCGCACCCAGACCCCGACCCGCGATGTACTGCCATCTCGGAATCGGGCGAGCGAGCAGGATGTAGGCTGTCCGCTGTTCGACGTCGGTTGGAATCTGGCGAGTTGCGAGCGCCACGGCAAGCGCGAACGAAGCCAGCCAAGCGACCTGCATGACGATCTCTCGCGAGAATCTCCCGGCCTGCGAAGCACCGAGATTCGCCATCTGAAGCCAGCCCGCGAGGAGCGCGATCAGGACCAGCACTACGTAGAACTCCTTCCGCCGAAGCGTCTCGATAAGGGATAGATACGATAGTGCTAGGCAGCGCATGGCAGTTCCTCCCCAAGAAGGCGGATAAAGGCGCGCTCCAGGTTGCCGTCCATGCCCACGGCTTCGGATACGGCGCCGTCGTAGACCAGCCGCCCCTGGCAGAGCACGAGTATCCGATCCGCAACCATCTCGATCTCGCCGAGTTCGTGGGACGAGAAGAGAATGGTCTTGCCCTCCGATCGTAGTTCCACCAGCAATTCCCGCATCTTCATACGCGCGATCGGATCGAGGCCGGACATCGGCTCGTCGAGGATCAGGATGTCGGGGTTGTGCACCAGGGCCTGAGCAATGCCGGACTGTTGGAGCATCCCCTTCGAGAAGCCGAACATGCGGCTGTTCAGATGCTCGGTCATGCCCGTCCGCCTCGCGGCGGTTCTGACGGCATCCTTGCGCGCGCGCCTTGGAATCCCGGAGAGCCAAGCGCAGATGTAGAGGAACTCCAAGAGGCGCAGAAACCTCGGGTAGTACGATACCTCAGGCAGATAACCGAGCGACGCCCGCGACCGCGGATCGCTCGACCGAATGTCCAAGATGCGGCACGAGTCGCCGGGAGAAGGAATCAGGCCGAGCAGGGCTTTGATGGCGGAGGTCTTTCCGGCACCGTTCGGGCCGATGAACCCGACGATCTCTCCGCGGCCGACGCCAAACGAGAGGTCGGAGACTGCAGGTTTCTTCGGCCCGCGTCCCGTCCTGTAGGAGATCGAAAGCTGGTTTGCCTCGATGGCAGGCGAATCCAATGTTCCTCACATCCCTTCCTGGTATATTTTCGGAAGGAACTGAGGATGTCTGGAGGAACGGAGAGACCGCCCCAACCTACCGCGCGCCCAGAAGCTGGGACACGGTCACGAACTCGTACCCCGCGTCGCGCAGCCGTTTTGCGATGACCGGAAGCGCGTAAGACGCGGTAGCCTCGCCGTTGTGCATCAGGACGATGCCCCCGTCGGTGATGTTCTGAAACACATAGCCCGCAAGCCCCTGAGGGTCGCCGCCCTCGAGGTGACCGCAGTTGACTGTCCAAAAGACGCTGTTCATCCCTTGCCGTGATACAGCTTCCCTGACGGTAGAGTTGAAGTTGCCTCCCGGAGGCCTGAACAACCGCGGCGACTTACCGGTAATCACCCGGATCACGGCGTTCGTCTTGCACAGCTGCTCTTCGATCTCGTACAGAGAGAGGCTCGTCAGGTTCGGATGAGTGTAGCTGTGGCTGCCGATCTCATGCCCGCCCGCCTCAATGGCCTTGACGAGTTGCGGCTGTGCCTCCGCTCTGAAGCCGACGAGAAAGAACGTGGCAGGAATCTTGAGCCGTTCGAGCGTCTCCAGAAGGCGGACCGTCCTCTGGTTCGGGCCGTCGTCGAAGGTCAGAGCGACCAGTTTTCTGCCGGTCGGGCCGGACCTGATCTCCCGAGATGCCGGGGGCTTGCCGTTGATCTCTTGCAGCATCCGCCTGGCATCGGCGAAATCAGGCCGATATGCCAGCGTGCATTCGAGGTTGAGGGCCGCCGAATCCTTCTCCCCTTCATCGAGCATCAATTGCGCCAGTTCGTAGTGGGCGAGCCGCCTGCTCTCCGACAGCCTGATGCACCTCCACAGCCGCGCCCTCAGATTTTCGACCTCAGGCCCGGAGACTGGAGGCAGCCTAACAGGATCAGCATTATTCACGCGCACCCAGACCGACTTCGAACTGACAACATCGCCGGAAGCGTTCTTGCCGTCTATGCGCACCTGGTGGAGGCCGTTGGTGTGCCGTCTGGTGTTCCAGTTGAATGACAGCGGCTCAGAGTTCGACATGCCGACGAACGTGCCGTCCACGTAGAAGGTCACGAACTCGACGCCGTCAGCACCGCTCGTGTCAGCCGTGAGGTAGACCGTCTCCGCCACTTCGCGGGCGTCGTCGCCTCGAGGCGGAGTCCATGTCATCCTACAAGACGGCAGGGCGACCGGCGCCGAGGAGATAAACGTCGCGACAGGACTCCTCCGCTCCTCGAAACCGGGCAGGCACGGCGAGGCGAGGATCTCAGTCAAGAGTGTGCGAGCATCGGCGTGGAGACCCGTCCTCAGAGCAGCGTAGGCATCCATCTGCTTGTCGAGAAGGGATTCGGACTGCCTCGCCGGCGTCGAACGGCCGACGATGTGGTCTCGATAGCGCTCGAAGGTGTCTATGTCAGAAGGTGGAGCGCCCGCCTCGCGCGCGGCCGCGATCTCCTTGTCAACGGCGGGGGCGTCCCCCCTGACCAAGGCCGTCACCGCGAGTCCGTAGTGGGCGAGCCATTCACCCGGGGAAGACTCAGTCACGGCCCGGAACTCCCCCGACGAGCCGTCTATCCTGCCTCCGTGGAGATAGAGCACGGCAAGCGAGAGGTGGACGAGCGGGTCTGCCTCGTTGGCGGCAATAGCTTGCTCGATTGCGCTACCGGCTTGATCGCACGCACCCATCTCGATCGCGGACACGGCCTCCCGGAGGCTTTCCAGGTAATCGGCGGCATTCGCGGTCGCGGAGGCGATACACAGCAAGACACATAGGGCAATACGGCCAGGCAGGTTCTTCATGATCAGGTGTTACGGAAGCACGGGTTTCCCCATGCAAAGAGTACCGCTTTCTTTCATGAATGTCAAACGTCGGACGGCGGGTGGACGACGTCGAAGGCGATGAGAGAAGGACCGAGCTGCGAGGAATAGAGCAAGCGTCGGCGGTCCGATTGACCTCGCCGCCGACGCTACCGGTGAATCAACACCGAGAGAAGAACTCTGCCGGAGGGAAATGCGTTTCTCGGTAGGCAAGATCTACTATGATTTCATCCGGACGCGCGTCAATCTTCAGCGCGATGCGGCCTTCGTTGGGATGCTTCTGCTGGGTGAGTGCGTTGTTGTACGCCTCGGTGACCGCAAGCTGGAGATCGGTGACCTCGATAACTGTGAGGCGGGTGCCGCGGGCGATCTCCCTGATGAATCTGCGCAAGACGGACGCCGCAGACGGCTCAGCCGGCAGGCTGAACCTGGTGATTCTGGATCGCGATGTATACGTTGTCATTCGGCTAGGTTTTCCTCCTCCACTTAGAGACTGCTGAAGGCTTGAAGTCGCCGCGGGAGGCTCAGCGCCGTGCTTATATGAACTACGCACGGTCTCGTTGATTCAACTCTACAGCAATGCAGGTGAAACGTCAACTGGTAAAAATAACAGTTTTTCGCAAGTTCCTTGACTCTGAGCAGCCTTTCGGCTCGACAATCGGACCCGCAACCTGAGACTCGTGACACTCGAACTCAGCATAGGGAGTCTACCCAAACACGGGGGTAACGCAAACATGACTATCAGGAAAACCAAGCGAGGAACAGAGCGCGATCTCAGCCGACCTCGGACTCTTTGTCGGGTTGCAGGTGATGGTAGAGCCAGAGCGCGAACCCCACGAGAAGAACGATGCCGATGATCACATCTGCACCATGGAAGTACGTCCGTATTGACTGCCAGTTGTCGCCGAGGACTTTGCCCACATAGGCGAGGAAGTAACACCAGGGCACCGACCCGACAAATGAATACACGATGAAGCGCAGGAAGTTCATCCGGGCAACGCCCGCCGGGAACGAGATGAACGTGCGGATCACGGGCAGCAGGCGGCTGATGAACACCGTAGCCTCGCCGTGCCTGGTGAACCATCTATCTGCCTTGTCAATATCCCGGGCGCGGATAAGTACGTACCGGCCGTATTTCTCGACAAAAGGCCGCCCGCCCAGCATGCCTGCAAGATACGCGACGGCCGACCCTACCGCGCATCCGAACGCTCCGGCCAGGGACACCCCGTGCAGGTTCAGTTTGCCCGTAGAAACGAGATAGCCGGAGAACGGCATGATGATCTCGCTCGGCAGGGGTATGCACGCACTCTCGATCGCCATGAGAGCGGCGACCCCGACGTATCCCATCGCCTCGATCTGCATCATGACCCAGTGCGCGATGGGCTTGAGTATTGCTTCCAAGCGGGAACCTCCTGCACAGGTGAGTTTGGCTCAGTGAGATGTCATTCTTTTCCGCGCGCGGAACGACGTTGCCCGGTTGCCCTAGATCTCCATGACGACGGGAATGACTATCGGCCGGCGGTGAGTCCGGGTGTAGAGCAGCTTGGCAACCGCTCTCTTCACATCGTCCTTTATGGTGCTCCACTCCGAAACGGAGTCAACCGCCAGTTCGCCGATGGTGGCAACTACGACTTCTCTAGCCTCTTCCATGAGTTCCTCGGCTTCCTCCACGAAGATGAAGCCGCGCGAGACGACGTCCGGACCGGCGACCAGCGCGCCTGTGGCCTTGTCTATGCTGAAGACGATGATGAACATACCGTCCTGGCCGAGGTGCCGCCGATCTCTCAGGACGATGTCACCGACGTCGCCGACTCCGATCCCGTCCACCAGGACGTCTCCCGCAGTGACCTGCCCCGTGATGGATGCACAGTCCCTGCTGATCTCCAGCACGCCGCCGACCTCCATGGCAAAGATCCTCTCTCTTGGGATCAACATCTCCTCGCCAAGTTCGATGTACTTCGCGACATGCCTGTACTCACCGTGCACCGGTACGATATAGCGCGGCCGCGTGAGGTTCAGCATCAGCCGCAGTTCGTCGCGGTTTCCGTGGCCGGAGACATGCACCGGGGTAGTCGCACCGTATATCACATCCGCCCCACGCTTGAAGAGGCGGTTGACTGTCCGCATGACGAGGTCTTCGTTGCCCGGTATAGGTGTGGCTGATATGATGACCGTGTCGCCGGGGTCCACAGTCACCTTGGCGAACTCGTCAAGGGCCATTCTCGTAAGCGCCGAGAGAGGCTCTCCCTGGCTGCCTGTCGTGAGCACGACGATCTCGACCGGGAAATGCTGTTTCACTTCGTCAAGCCGGATCAGAGTCCCCTCCGGTATCTGAAGATACCCGAGTTCCTGGGCTATCTCGACGTTGCGCGCCATGCTTCTGCCGGCGATAGCTACCTTGCGACCGAAACTGATCGCGGTGTTGACGGCCTGTTGGATGCGGTTGATGTTTGATGCGAAAGTGGCGATGAATATCTTGCCCATCGAGCGGGCGAAGATCTTCTCGAAGGCGCTTGCCACCGTACGTTCCGACGGGGTATGCCCCGGCTTCTCGACGTTCGTGCAGTCGCTGATGAGAAGCACCACCCCTTCGTCGCCGAGCTGTGCAAGCCTGCCGAAATCAGCGAACTTCCCGTCCGCCGGGGTCTGGTCGAACTTGAAGTCGCCGGTGTGCACGACCGTTCCGACGGGAAGGTGGATCGCAAGACCGACTCCATCCGGGATACTGTGGCTGACCCGGAGGAACTCGATATCGAAGATGCCGAGGCCGATCCGGTCGCCCGCCTCGATCTCGGTCATCACGGTCGTCGCGACGAGGCCGTGCTCCTCGAGTTTGGCTCGTACGAGACCCATGGTGAGGCGGGTCCCCCAGATCGGCAGGTTGACTTGCTTGAGGACGTAGGGCAGTGCGCCGATGTGGTCTTCGTGGCCGTGCGTTAGGACTATGCCTTCGATCCGATCTTCATTCTCGACGAGGTAGGTAACGTCCGGGATGACGATATCCACGCCGAGCATCTCTTCGTCGGGGAACATGAGGCCGCAGTCAATGACCAGGATCCGGCCGTCGTACTCGATCGCACTCATGTTCTTCCCGATCTCGGAGACGCCGCCGAGCGGGATATACTTCAATGTTGGTTCGTTGGTCATGACATGAGAATGGTGCGAGACTCAGTGTTCGATGGTCAATCCGGGACCTTGGGTAACGAACACTACCGGATCAGCGGCCCTCTATCATCCCGCGCTCGATGAGCAGTTCGGCGATCTGTATCGCGTTCAGAGCCGCCCCCTTGCGAAGGTTGTCGGAGACGACCCACATGCTCAGGCCGGTCGGGATGAACGGATCCTCGCGGACGCGCCCGATGAACGTTTCGTCCCTGCCCGAAGCTTCGATCGGGGTCGGATAGGTGCGGCAGTTCGGGTCGTCGTCGGTCGGCTTCGGATCGTCAACGACTACGCAACCCGGAGCCTTCGACAGAATCTCCCTGGCCTCGGCCGCCGTGATCTTCTCCTCAGTCTCGATGTAGACCGCTTCCGAGTGGGAGTTGAACACCGGCACGCGAACGGTCGTCGGCGTGACCTTGATATCTCTGTCGCCGAGGATCTTATGAGTCTCGGCGACCATCTTCCACTCCTCGCTGGTATATCCGTCCTGACGGAAACCGCCGATGTGCGGCAGCAGGTTGAACCCGATCTGGTACGGATAGACCTGAGGTGGTGCGATCTCTCTGCCGGCGACCAGAAGCGATGCCTGATCGTGGAGTTCCTTGATCGCGTCGCGGCCGGTGCCTGAGACGGCCTGATAGGTCGTCACGACAAGCCTGGTGATGCGCGATCGGTCGTACAGCGGCTTCAGCGCGACCACCATCTGGATCGTCGAGCAGTTCGGGTTGGCGATCACGCCCTTGTGCCAGGACACGTCATCCGGGTTGCACTCCGGAACCACTAGAGGAACGTTTTCGTCCATACGGAACGTGTTGGAGTTGTCTATCACGACCGCTCCGCGATTCGCCGCTTCCCAAGCGTAGGTCTTGCTCGCGCCCTCGGTGCCGGCGAACAGCGCGATGTCAACGCCCTCGAACGCCTCGGGAGTCGTCGGCTCGACGTTGCAGCTCCGGCCACCGACAACGATCTCCCTCGCTGAACGGGCGAGCACTTTCAGGTTGTTGATCGGGAAATCCCGCTGGGCGAGAACGTTTAACATCTCCTCGCCGACGGCGCCTGCTCCCACAACCGCTACGTTGTATCTGCCCATTTCTGCCCCCTACAATATGTTCTCGAGCCCCCAGATCACTTCTCTCAGTCCGAGGGACTTCCTGATCGCCAGGAGAACTCCCGGCATAAACGATTTCCTGTCCAGCGAATCGTGTCGGATGGTCAGGGTCTGGCCCAGCCCGCCAAATATGACTTCCTGATGCGCAACGAACCCCGGAAGCCGCACGCTGTGAATGCGAATCCCATCGTATTCGCCTCCCCGCGCCGGGGCCGACGCATCTGGCGCGTCCGCGGGCCTCTCGCATCGAGCTTCCGCCAGCAGCTTCGCGGTCAGAAGTGCCGTGCCGGACGGCGCGTCGAGCTTCCTGTCGTGGTGCAGTTCGATGACCTCCACGTTCGGGAAGTACTTGACGGCTTCGGCCGCCATCTTCATCATCAGCACTGCGCCGATTGCGAAGTTCGGAGCGATGATCGCACCCACACCACACTGGACGGCCGTCTGCCTGATCTGTTCGATGTCGGCCTTCGTAATGCCGGTCGTGCCAACGATAGGGACCGCGCCGGCCTCCATTGAGGCGCGGATGGCCCCCATGGCAACAACCGGGACGGTGAACACGACCACCGCGTCGGCTCCGGCGGTCCGCAGGGTCTTCGCCAAGTCAGAAGTCATGGTGACCTGCGAACCAGTGATAGCCTCGCCGTCATGAGCGGGATCAACCGCGCCGACCAGGGCCATCTCGGGAGACGCGCCCAGAACCGCGCCGACGGTTTCACCGCCCATGCGTCCACCCGCGCCCGCTATCACGACTCGAATGGGGTCGCTCATCTGCCTCAATGCCTCTCCGGTTCGAATGGACCGATCGCCGCCATAGGAAACTCCGCATCCGCAAAGAACCTGTCGGCTACCTGCTTCACGTCATCGTGACTCACGTTCGTTACCTTCGCAGTCAGCTCCTCTATCGTGAGCATCCGGCCGTAGTGGAGTTCGGACTTGCCGATGCGCATCATCCGATTGCTCATGCTCTCCTGACCGAGGGCGAGCGCTCCGCGTATCTGGTTCTTCGCCCGCGTCATCTCGAGATCGGAGATGCCGTTCGCGCCGATATCACCGAACTGCTCCTTGACAAGACCCACGACCTCGTCCATGTTGCCCTTGCTGCTGCCTCCGTAGACTGCAAACAAGCCTCCCTCACTGTAGGAGGCTGAGTACGAACCGATGGCGTAGGCCAGACCCCGGTTCTCCCTGACCTCCTGGAAGAGCCTGGAACTCATGCCGCCTCCGAGCGTCGTGTCCACGACCGCCAAGGCGTATCGCGAATCGTCGTGATGCGAACAGCCCTTCGTGCCAATACAGAAGTGCACCTGCTCGGTATCCCGGTGCGCCAGCGCGGATTCGACCGAAAAGTCGGGCGCGCTGCGCGAGCAGTCGCATTTCGCGCCTGAGAGTCGGCCGTACAGACGCGATACCTGATCGAGCAGAGCGTCATGATCCAGTCTTCCCGCTGCGGCGACCACAATGGTGTCCGGAGTACAGCGCGTTCGCATGAACTCCACGAGTTGATCGCGCGTGAGGCTCCGCACTGCCTCGCTTGTTCCAAGCACCGATCTCCCGAGCGGATGGCCGCTCCAGACGAGGCGGGCGAACATATCGTGAACGAGGTCATCCGGGGAGTCCTCGTGGCGCTTGATCTCTTCGAGGACGACGCCTTTCTCCATCTCGATCTCGCACGGATCGAGCTTTGAGTTCATGAACATGTCGGACAGCACGTCCACGGCCATCGCGAGATGCTCGTGAAGCACCCTGGCGTAGTAGCAGGTAAACTCCTTATCGGTGAACGCATTGACCTGACCGCCGATCGAGTCGAACTCCTCGGCGATCTGCCTGGCGTTGCGGGTCTCCGTTCCCTTGAAGAGCATATGTTCGAGGAAATGAGATATGCCTTGGTACTGCTCATCCTCATCCCTCGCGCCCGATCCCGCCCAGACCCCGACGGATACTGACTGGACGTGCGGAACCATCTCGCTTATGACCCGCACGCCGTTGGGCAGTATATCTTTCCTGATCATCGCGCCACCGACTCTCGACGCCTATCATACGACAATCAGGGGATCGGTGACCCCCTGATTGCGCGACCGTCTGCCTCGGGGGGCGGGTCTCGGACCCTCCCCGTCAGAGGTTCGTTTATCTCTTAGGGCGGAACGTTGCCCTGGGCATGCCCGAATCGTCGGACTCCGCCTGAGGCTCCCTGCGAGGACCGTCATGTCGTCCATCGCCCCTGCGGTGATCGTCTCTCCGACCGCCGTCTCCGCCACGAGGACGATCCTGACCCTGACCGGTCTCACCGCCCTGCTCGGTACATCCCTTGCGAGTCAGGCTTATCTTGCCCTGCGGATTCAGCTCGATGACCTTGACCAGAAGTTCGTCTCCGACCTTGCAGATATCCTCGGTCCTCTCGACGCGGTGCGGCGCCAGCTCCGAAATGTGCACCAGGCCCTCGCGACCCGGAAGGATCTCGACGAACGCTCCGAACGGCATCGTCCGGGTAACGGTACCGACGTAGGTCTCGCCGGGCCTGACGTCGCGCGTGATGTCGTCCACCATCTTGTAGGCAGCCTCACCACCGGCCTTGTCCACGGCGGTGATATACACATGGCCGTCCTGCTCGATGCTGATGCTCGCCCCGGTCTCGGCCTCGATCTTCTTGATGACCTTCCCACCCGGGCCGATCACATCACCGATCTTCTCCGGATGAATCTCGATTATGAGAACCCTGGGCGCATACGGCGACATCTCCTCACGCGGCTCGGATATGGCCTTCATCATCTCCCCGAGGATGTGCAGCCGGGCATTCCTGGCCTGAGCCAGGGCGTCACGAACGACGTCCATAGAGATTCCCTCTATCTTGGTGTCCATCTGGATCGCCGTGATGCCGTCAGCAGTGCCTGCGACCTTGAAGTCCATGTCGCCGGAGAAGTCCTCCATGCCCATGATGTCGCTAAGGATAACGTACTTGTCGCCATCGCTCATGAGGCCCATCGCTGCGCCCGCCACGGGTGCCTTGAGTTTGACGCCGGCGTCCATCAGGGCGAGAGTGCTTCCGCACACGCTCGCCATCGAGCTCGAACCGTTCGACTCCAGAATCTCGGATGTAAGCAGAAGGGCGTATGGAAACTCCTCCTGCGGCGGGATCATCGGCGTGAGAGCCTTCTCCGCCAGCACACCGTGACCTACCTCGCGCCTCCCCGGCCCGCGCATCATCTTGGTTTCGCCGGTGCTGAACGGGAGGAAGTTGTAGAAGTGCATGTAGCGCTTGTAGCCGTCCTCCTCCAGGGTGTCCACCATCTGCGCATCGTCCAGCGCGCCCAGAGTGAGCGTAGTCAGCGCCTGGGTCTGGCCTCTGGTGAAGAGCCCCGATCCATGTACCCGCGGCAGCAGTCCGACCCTGCAACTTATCGGTCTGACCTCATCGGGACGACGCCCGTCCGGGCGCTGGTTCTTCTCAAATATCAGCGTGCGGACGGCCTGCTTCACGATCTTGTCCACGGCCTCAGCGAGTTCACTCTCGCGCTCAGGGTAATCCGGCGCCATTCGGTCAACGATCTCCTTGTTCAGGAGCCTTATTCCCTCTTCACGTGCCGCCTTCTCCGGCTGCTGGATGGCGTCCATGATCTCCTGACCGGCGGCATCGCGTACCGCCTGGAGTAGTTCCTCATCTATCTTATGCAGTTCGACCTCAGCCTTCGGCTGACCGACCTTCTTGACGAGTTCGTCCTGAAGTTCGCAGATGCGCCTGATTTCGTCGTGGGCAATCCGCACGGCCTCGATGACTTCGTCCTCGGTCACGCCCTTTGCATCGGCGTCCACAGTCGTGACGGTGTCGCGGGTGCCCGCAACGACCATGTTGAGATCGGAGTCCGCAAGGGACTCAAGCGACGGGTTGATCACCCACTCACCCTCGATCCTGGCCATCCGAACTGCAGCAATCGGTCCTGCAAAGGGAATGCGGGAGATGCTCAGAGCCGCCGAAGCGCCGGTGATGGCGAGGACGTCGCCAGGAATGTCGCGGTCAAACGACAAGGGAATGGCGATAACCTGAACCTCATGCCGCATTCCATCGGGGAAAAGCGGACGAAGTGGGCGGTCGATCAACCTCGAAGTCGTGATGGCCTTCTCAGACGGACGGCCTCCCCGCTTGACGAATCCTCCGGGAATCTTGCCGACCGCGTACTTGCGCTCTTCGTAGTCGCAGGAGAGGGGGAAGAAGTCCACGCCCGCTCGCGGGGTGGCGCTCATCGTAGCAGTAGCGAGGACATGCGTGTCGCCCATGGTGACCAGAACCGAACCATCCGCCTGCTTGGCGAGTTCGCCTGTCTGGATCGTCAGCTTGCGACCGCCGACCTCCATTTCTACCTGTTCAATCATTTAGTTTTCTGTCTCCTATCTTCTCAGGCCAAGACGTGCAACGACCGCACGGTAGCGCTCGATGTCCTTCTTGCTGAGATAGTTCAGCAGCCTGCGCCGCTGGCCGACCATCATCAAGAGACCCCGCCTTGAGTGGTGATCCTTCTTGTGCATCTTCAGATGCTCGGTGAGCTGGTTGATCCTTGCGGTCAGCAGCGCCACCTGCACTTCCGGAGAGCCGGTATCACCCTCATGCGTACTGTAGTCCACTATGATGGTGGTCTTCTCATCTTTCTGCAGAGTCATTTGCGCGTTAACTCCTCATGATACTAGTAGGCATCGCGCATGCAGGCCGCTGATGGAGACACCTGGGGGAACTATAGACAGAAGACTGAAGATATTCAGGGCATCTGCAGTCTCTTGTCTACGGCTCCACGGTCAGGGTTACCGGGCGACCTTACAGCCCAACGTCATGACAGTCTAGCACACATTCCTGTAGGTGTCAAATGCTGTCTAATCAGGGACTGAGCAGCGCTCCCGCACGATCTACGTCGCGGCGAATCTGCTCGACCAGACTCTCGGCATTGGGGAATCTGATCTCGCCCCGCAGTCTATGGCGGAACGACACCTCGATCTCCTCGCCGTATATCTCGTCAGAGAAGCCGATGATGTATACTTCGATGCTCCTGCGACCGTTATCGAGTGTCGGCCTGGTGCCGATGCTCGCCGCTCCTCCGGCGCGGATGCCCCGGACCGCCACCTCGACCGCATAGACGCCGTTGGCGGGGATGATCTGACGCCCCAGAGGCTCGGTATTCGCGGTCGGGAAGCCCAGCTTGCGGCCGAGTCCCTTCCCCGGAACGACCCGTCCGTCCAGCGCAAAGGGCCTGCCAAGGAACGAGGCGGCAGTCTCCACGTCGCCCTCTGCCACCATTCGCCTGATTGCGGTGCTGCTCACGATAGACTCGCCGACCAGCATGGGCGGCACGACCGTGACTTCGAACCCGAGGCCGGCGCCCATCCGACGGAGGAGTTCGACATTGCCCGCCCTGCCCCGACCGAATGCGAAGCTCTGCCCGACCACAACTTCAGCCGCCTGCAGTTTCTCCCACAAAACGTCGCGGACGAACTCCTCGGCGGGCACCGAGAGCAGTTTCCGGTCGGCTTCGAGAACGAGAGCGCGGTCGAGCCCCTGATGGGCGATCAGGGCCATCTTCTGCCGAATGGTGGTTATGTACGGGGGAGCCGAGTCCATGCGCGCCGTCTCCTCGGGAAGACGGTCGAAAGTGACGACCACGGCGCAGGCTTTGTGGCGAAGCGCCGACTCGCGCACCGCGCGCATAATCGCCTGGTGGCCGAGGTGGACGCCATCGAACACGCCGATCGCCAGAACGGATCGCTCCGCTTGCGTATGCAGTTTGTCAAGGCCCCAGATGGTCTCCATAGCAGTACGAACTCCAGAGTCCCAAGTGCCGTACAGGATTGGGCGGCGCTCTATCTCTTGCTGCGCCCAGGATGAAGACTAGGTGTTACTCCCTCCGAACATCTTCTCTGGTTTGAGCATCGGGATGTTATCTCTCAGACGGACGATGCCCATGCCAAGAAGCCGCCCCGTCGGGTCGTGTATCCTCACAACAGACCCTGTAACGGGCAGAGCCGAGACTTCGTCTGCCGGAATCTCCACGCCGTGAACAACCTTGATCGCCTGATCTTCGGACAGGTACGCTATCGGCATATCGGCAAGCACGTCATCAATGGAGTGCACGGACTCCTCGATCCGACCGGCTGCAGATAGTTCCTCGATCGCATCGAGAGAAAGAGCATCCTCGACCCTGAAGCATCCTACGGAAGTGCGCTCCAGCGCAGACACGTGGGCACCGCAGCCGAGCGCGGCGCCGATATCCGCACAGAGCGTCCGGATGTATGTGCCCTTGGAACATTCGACATCGAGAACCGCGACCGGCCGCTCTCCCGGCGCAAAGTCCACGAGCCGGATTGCATAGACCTCGACCTGCCGCGCCTCTCTTTCGACCGTCTTACCTGCGCGAGCCAGCTCGTAGAGCCGCCTGCCCTCGTGATGAACGGCCGACACCATCGGGGGGATCTGACTGATCCGGCCGACGAATCCCTCCACCGTGGACTCAATCAGATGCGCGGTCACGGGCGAGGCGTCTCCTTCCCGGGTGATCTTTCCACTGGCGTCCTCGGTATCCGTTTCGACTCCGAAGACCGCAGCCACCCGGTATGACTTCCGCCAATCCACCAGATACTCGATAATCCGGGTCGCGCAACCAAGACAGACCAGAAGCACCCCGCATGCCGGCGGATCGAGCGTGCCAGCGTGGCCCACTCTGGTTGCGCCCGAGATGCGCCTGACGCGTGCGACGACATCGTGAGACGTCGGCCCGGGAGGTTTGTTGACGTTCAGAAGCCCATGCATGCCCGCACCGCACCGATCACGAGACGCTCCGCTTCGTCGAGGGGCGTCTCGATGGTACATCCTGCGGCGACCGTATGTCCGCCGCCGCCGAACATCCGCGCAACCCGGCTCACGTCTAGGCCGTCGCGGCACCGAAGGCTCACGCGGATCGTGTTGTCAGGGGCCTCACGGAAGAGAAGCCCGACATCCGCGCCGAGAACACCCTTGACGTAGTTGACGATACCCTCGGTATCCGCGTCCGCCGCCTGCGCCGCCGCCAGGTGCTCCCGCGTCACCCGCGCGTACGCGATCCGACCATCCGACGCGGTCCGGACCGTCGAAAGCACCAGTCCGAGCAGTCTGACGCTAGAATAGGTACGCGTGTCGTAGACGTGATATGCAATCTCGTGCAGAGAAGCGCCGGCTTCCACCAGATCGGCGGCGGTCCTGAGAGTGGCGGCGCGGACGTTGCTGAATCGGAACGAGCCGGTATCGGTGACGATGGCGGTCAGCAGGCAGGTGGCAATCTCGGGCGTTGTCTTGACTCCAACGGCACGCAGTACGGTCAGCAGGACCTCGGCCGTCGAGGCCGATTCGGTGTCCACCAGCGAGAGAGGGGCATCCAAGTCCCCGCCGGGGTGGTGGTCAATCCGAACGACTGCGGAACAACGCAGAACCGCATCCCGCGCGTCGCCTAACCGATCCGGGCCTTCACAGTCCACGATGACGGCAACTTCAGAGGCGTCGCCTTCGGGCAATGATGTGACGATGCCGTCAGTACCGGGAAGAAACGCGTAGATACCAGGGACACCTTCGGGACTCAGCATCGTGACTCGCTTGCCCAGTGAGCGCAGTCCGAGGCCGAGGGCGCACATGCATCCGAGCGAGTCACCGTCCGGCTTGACGTGGCCGGCGATCAGGAAGCCTGCGTTCCTACTGATGGTCTCAGCTACTGCTGTCGCCTTGCGGCTCGTCTGGTTCATGCTTCACTTGCTGCAGAAGTTCGAAGATGCGTGAGCCGTGCTCGACCGAGGTGTCGAAACGAAAGGATATCTCCGGAAGCACCTTCATGGACGAGTGCTTGCCGAACTCGCCGCGGATGAAACCTGCCGCACTCTGCAGCGTGGCGAGGCTCCGATCCCGCTCCTCCTCGCTGCCCAGCACGCTGACGAAGATCTTGGCGTGGCGCAAATCCTTGGAGACCTCGGCGTCGGTCACGGTCACGAATCCGAGTCGGGGGTCCCTCATCCGGGTCTGAATGATCCTGCTAACCTCGACCTTGAGAAACTCCCTTACCTTTTCCTGCCTCGTTGACATATCACGTACCGATCTCGCGGCGCCGCGCCTAGAGGAAGTCCACCGAAACGTTTTCGACGACGACCCTGGGGTTTCGCTCTATCATGGCCAGCACGTGGTTGAGGACGGTGTTGGCTGCGGACTGCTCATTGCTGATGCAGGATGCGCCGATCACCGAACGCTGCCAGGAATCGAGAGCGCCCAGTTCGGCGGCGGACACGTTGAACTTGTGCCTGATGCCGTCGAGCAGGCTCTTGATCACCTGCCGCTTGTCCTTGAGCGACTGGCTGTCGGTTACCTGCAAGTCAAGAGTGATTACTCCGACTACCATGCGAGTACACCCGGGAATCTACGTTGCCTGGCGTCGGCGGCGGGCGACTTCCTGGACTGAGAACATCTCGATGACGTCACCTTCCTGGAAGTCGTTGAACCCTTCCAGGACGATGCCGCATTCGAAACCGGCGGCCATCTCCCGCACGTCCTCTTTGACGTGCCTGAGCGATGCAACCTTGCCGGTGAATATCACTTCTCCACCCCGCTGGAGCCTGGCCTCGGAGTTGCGGGTCGCCTTTCCGTCGGTCACATAGCATCCTGCAACTACGCCGCGAGGAACCTTGAACGTCGCGCGCACCTCCGCGTGGCCCATCACGGTCTCCTCGAGAACCGGCTCGAGCAGTCCGAGCATCGCGCCTTCCACATCCTCGAGCAACTCGTATATGACGTTGTATGTGCGGATGTCAACTCTCTCGACCTCGGCCGTCTTCCTGGCGTTCGGGTCGATCTTGACGTTGAACCCGACTACGACCGCGTTGGAGGCCGATGCCAGCAACACGTCACCCTCTCCGATATTGCCCACACCGCTGTGGATCAGGTTCACCCTGACCTCTTCATCAGAGAGCTTCTCAAGTGACTGCGCGATAGCCTCTTCAGAACCCTGGACATCAGTCTTCAGCACGACGTTGAGGTCCTTGACCACCCCTTCGCGAATCTGGCGATAGAGGTCGGCGAGGCTCACGCGGGACTCTGAGTCGAGCCTGCCCTCGCGCGTATCGCTGGATCGCTCCTGGGCGATCTGGCGGGCTTCCTTCTCGTTCTTCACCACGTCCATGTTGTCACCAGCCGATGGGACGCTTGAAAGTCCGATTATCTCGACGGGAGTCGCCGGCCCGGCCTTGGTCACTCGGTTACCGCGGTCATCGAGCATTGCCTTGATCTTGCCGTATGCCTCACCGACCACGACGGCGTCGCCGACTTTGAGGGTGCCCTCTGAAACCAGCACGGTGGCAACGGGCCCTTTGCCCTTGTCCAACTCAGCCTCAATGACGGAGCCGACTGCCGGGCCTGTAGGATCGGCCTTCAGTTCGGCCATTTCCGCGATGAGCGCTATCATCTCGAGCAGCTCATCTATGCCCTGTTTTTCCTTGGCGGACATGTCCACCGAGACGATGTCGCCGCCCCACTGTTCGATGACTAGCCCGTGCTCCGCGAGCTGCTGTTTGGTCCTGTCAACATTGGCGTCGGCCTTGTCAACCTTGTTGATAGCGGCGATGATGTGGACTTTGGCGTCCTTGGCGTGGTTGATGGCCTCGATGGTCTGCGGCATGACTCCATCGTCGGCGGCAACGATCAGGACGGCGATGTCGGTAACCTGGGCGCCGCGAGCGCGCATGGCGGTAAAAGCTTCGTGGCCCGGCGTGTCCAGGAAAGTGATCTTCTTGTCGTCAAGCGTCACCTGGTACGCGCCGATATGCTGGGTGATGCCCCCGAACTCTTGCTCGGTGACGTTCGTCTGACGGATGGCGTCCAGCAGCGTGGTCTTGCCGTGGTCAACGTGCCCAAGGATCGTGACAATGGGCGGGCGCGGAAGCGGCTTGCCATGCCTGACGGGTTTGGCGAGCTTGTGGACTATCGGCGCCGGTTTGGGTTCCTTCTTTGGCTTCGGCTCCTCCGGTATTGGAGGCTCTTGAACGCTGACCTCAAAACCAAGGTGTTCGACCACCTTGCGGACCAGATCCGGCGGGATTTTCTGACTGACGGCGACCAGTGTGCCCTGCTTGACGAGGGTCTTCTGCACATCTGCGGTAGTCACATCCAGCAGTTCCGCAAGCTGCCTGACGGTGACCTGGGCGGGAAGCTCGACTCGTTTCACTCCCGGAGGCGCGGCTTCCTCCTCGGCGGGCTGAGCTTCTTCTGGGGGAGCGGTTGGTTCGACGACCTCTGCTTCTTCCGAAGGAGCGTCTTCAGGGGAGGGGGCGGCTTTCTCCGGGGAATCGGCTTCAGGAGCGGGCTCTGCGGGCGCTCTCGCCGGCTTCTTCTTCGCGGGGGTTTTGCTCTTCTCGGCCAAATCCGCCCTGGCCTTGTCGGCCACCTCGGGCGCCAGAGAGCTGGAGTGGCTCTTGACTTCGACTCCCATTTCGGCCAGCTTCGCGAGCAGGTCATGATTGCTCATACCCAGCTCTTTCGCTAGTTCGTACACTCGCACG
This sequence comes from Armatimonadota bacterium, assembly GCA_017993055.1. NCBI lineage: Bacteria > Bacillati > Armatimonadota > Armatimonadota bacterium. Next base: position 50,102 of record JAGONM010000004.1, on the reverse strand, counting down.
TTTGCCATTGTTGCCGTCACCTCTTCCTTGCTGACACGACGGGCCCCGCACAGCATGCTTGTCCTCAACTATGCACAGCCCGACTTTAGATCAACTGGAGCCTGTTTTCGACGCGGCAGATGCCGCACCGTGCGGTCACGCACTATGGCCGAAATGAGTCCGATGGTTTAGGTATCCATATCTGACGACCCTTGCTCCACTATTTGCTCGATCTGTCTGACCAACTCTTCCGGGATCTCAACTCGAAGAGCCCGAGATAGCTTGTTCCCCTTCATTGCCTTGCGCAGGCACTCAGTACCAGGACATATGTACGCACCACGCCCCGGCATCCTCCCGGTGGGATCAACCGAAGCTTCGCCGGTGGGAGTCCGAACGATTCGGATGAGTCCCCTCTTTCCTCCGGCACTTCTGCAGCCCACACAGGTTCGAATCGGAACCTTACGTTGTCTCATCTTCGGCAGCTTCGCCAACCTGTGCGAGCGATGCTTCTGATTCTTCTATCGCTGTCTCGCCGGCATCCGCCGGTTCCTCGACCGGTGCGGCCTCCTCGGCTTTCTTCTTCTTCGCGGGCGCCTTGCGCTTTTTGGCCGGCGCGCTCTCGACCTCGGCGACGATTTCCGCCTCGCCGTCGGATGGCGCGACCGTCTCTTCCGGCACTTCCTCGACCAGGACTGCTGCCTCGCCGACCGACTCAATCTCGCCCACGTCCGCAACAGCTTCCGCAGACTCGGGTTCGTCCTCGACGTCGGCGGTGAGAGCAGCTTTCGCGATCTGAAGCTCGCTTCGGATGTCTATCCGCCACCCGGTGAGCCTCGCCGCCAACCGCACGTTCTGCCCGGACTTCCCTATTGCTAGCGAGAGCTGGTTGTCCGGAACGACTACGAATGCGCTCTTGCTCGATTCGTCGGTTTCCACCGATACGACCTTGGCCGGACTCAGGGACTCGGCGATGAACTTGGCGTTGTCGTCGTTCCAGCGGACTATGTCAATCTTCTCGTCGTAGAGCTCGTTGACGACGGCCTGAACCCTGCTTCCCCTGTGACCGACGCACGCACCCACCGGATCGACGAGATCATCATTCGAAGAGACGGCTATCTTTGAGCGCGCGCCAGGCTCGCGGGCGACCGACTTGATCTCGACGATACCGTCGTGAATCTCCGGCACTTCGAGTTCGAACAGGCGGCGGATCAGGCTCGGGTGAGTCCTGGAGACGATCACCTGCGGGCCCTTCGGTGTACGGCGCACCTCGAGCACGTAAATCTTTATCCGATCGTTGAAGCGATAGGGCTCCGTGGGCACCTGCTCGTTGGCCGGCAAGAGGGCTTCAACCTTGCCCATGTTGACGTACACGTTTCGCTGTTCCTGCCGCTGGACCGTGCCGGTCATCACTTCGCCGACGTGATCGCTGTACTCCTCGAATATCTTCTCGCGTTCCGCTTCCCTCAGGCGCTGGACAACCACTTGTCGAGCGGTCTGCGCGGCAATCCGCCCGAAGTTCTCGGGCGTGACCTCGACCTCGATGAAGTCGCCTATCGCGGCGGACGCATTGTGCTTCCTGGCGTCGGGCAGGGCTATCTCAGCATGCTGGTTGTCCACGTCCTCGACCACCGCCTTCTGGCAGAAGACATGAAAAGAGCCCTTGCCGGACTCGACGCGCACGTTTATGTCGCTCGTGATGGCATAGTGCTTCTTGTAAGCCGTGACCAGCGCTGATTCGATGGTCTCCAGGAGAACCTCGAAGGGTATCTCCTTCTCTTTTTCTATCGCGCGCAGCGCTTCGATGAAATCCCCGTTCATGATATGTCCTTCCGGGCCGCCCGTGCAGGTACATCAACGGAAAAGAGTGGGTGATTTACCCACTCTTTGCCAATAAACCCGGCCTAAACCGAGATGAGTATATCATACTGCGAACACGGATGCAAGTCCTTTTTTGGCGCGTTCGACTCCCGCTACAACCATTCAAACTGCGTGACGTCGGCATGATCCGCCAGCAGCATGCTCACCGTTCGTTCGGCAGACCGTCTCGGTACCGACACCTTCATCCGTACGATCTTCCTGTCATGTTCCGGGGCGTCCTCGGTCTTGATGGAACGAATCGTGATCCCGTGCTCCATCAGAAGGCGCAGGATCGAGGTGAGCGAGTGAAGGTTGCCCGCAGGGACCTCCAGCATCAGGTCCCGCAGGTTCTTCATGCCCAGCACGTACTCGAACCTGCTCATGCTGGACAGAGTCAGGAAAACGATCAGAGTGGCGAAAACGGAGAGCAAGAGGAACTGGCCCCCGACTGCAACGGCCATGCCGATGCCCGCGACGGTCCACAGACTTGCGGCGGTGGTCAGTCCCCGCACGATGCTTCCCTGTCGAAGAATCGTGCCGGCGCCCAGGAAACCTATTCCGCTGACTATCTGAGCGGCGATCCTGCCCGGATCGTTCGGCGGGGAGAAGGAGAGCGAAACCAGAGTGATCAGGGCGGAGCCCATGCAGACCAGGACGTGCGTTCGCAGGCCGGCCGGGCGCTCGTGAACCTCGCGTTCCCAGCCGACTGCACCGCCCATTACTGCGGCCAACACAAGTTTTCCCGCCATGGCAAGTTCCGGTATCATGCCCGCACACCAGCGACCTTGGAGATGGTGTATTCTACCACAATGCGCGTCGGGCATCAAATGCGGGGCACGGCCTCAATCCGGAACGACTTCGGCGTCGGCGGCGGATACGGGAAGAGCGGAGCACCAGTCCGGCCCGACCTTGACCTCGACCTCCAGCGGAACGTCGAGTTCGAAGGCGTGCTCCATGGCCTGACGCACCATCACAGCAAGGCGCTCGGTTTCGGCTTCGGGCGCATCGAATACGAGTTCGTCATGAACCTGAAGTACCATCCGGGCGGAGAAGCCTTCCTCACCCAGCCGCCGGTAGACCGAGATCATCGCCAGTTTCATGATGTCGGCGGCGGTGCCCTGAATCGGCATGTTGGCGGCCGCTCGCTCGGCAAACTCGCGATAGGTGCGGTTGGGGCTGCTCAGTTCCGGCAGATACCTGCGGCGTCCGAGGAGCGTCTCCACATAGCCGGCCTCGCGGGCGCGGGCGACTATGTCGGCCGAATACGCCTTGACTCCCGGATACTGGCGGAAGTAGCTCTCGATGTACTCCCTCGCAACACCTGTGGGGATATTGAGAGAGCGGGAGAGGCCGTAATCCGTCTTGCCGTATATCACCGAGAAGTTGACCGTCTTGGCCAATCTGCGCATGTCCGGGGTAACCTCATCCTCACTCACGCCGAACAACCCCGTCGCAGTACGCGCGTGGATGTCGCGGCCGTCCTGATATGCCTTCAGCAGCTCGGGATCCCTGCTGACATGCGCGAGTATGCGGAGGTCAATCTGGGAATAGTCGGCGGACACCAAGAGGTTGCCCTCGGAGGCAACGAACGCCCTGCGTATTTCCCGGCCCGCCTCGGACTTTATAGGGATGTTCTGCAGGTTCGGATCACTGCTCGAGAGCCTGCCGGTAGACGTGATCGCCTGGTTGAGCGTGGTGTGTATCCTGCCGGTACGCTCGTTCACGAGCTTCGGCAGAGAGTCGGCGTAGGTTGACTTCAGTTTGGTCAGTTCGCGATACTCGAGTACCTTCTCGACGATCTCGTGCGTCGGAGCAAGCATGGCCAGGGTCTCGGCGTCGGTCGAGTAGCCGGTTTTGGTCTTCTTGCCGGCCTGCAGACCCAGCCTATCATACAGGACTTCCTGCAACTGCTTAGACGAGCCGATGTTGAACTCCATGCCGGCCAGCCGATGGATCTCAACTTCGAGCCGGTTGATGCCGTGCTCCAATTTCCGGGAGAGCGCGCCGAGCCACGCCTGGTCCACGACGACGCCGGACAGTTCCATGTCCGCCAGGATCGGCACCAGCGGCATCTCGATCTCGGCGTAGAGGCTCGCCAACCCCTCACGATCGAGCTTCTCGGTCAGGAGGGGGGCCGATCGCCGTATGACATCCGCCTGGGCGGAGAACCACTGCGCAGTCATCCACTCCCCTCCCGGCGCTGGAATCCTGCCGGTCCGCGGGTCGCGCGCCGGCAGTTCGACACCGAGATAATCGAGGGCAACATCCGCAAGAGAGTGCGATCCCCTGCCCGCGTTCAGCAGGTAGGCGGAGAGCATGACGTCGTCCCTTGGCCCGGCAAGCTCGATTCCGGCCGCCGCGAGCAGTTGGATTTCGTGCTTCAGGTTGTGAGCCAGCGTCCGAATCTTCGTTGACTCTAGCACGGGCCGCAGATCATCGAGCGACAGCCCGGATGAGCCGAACTCGACATAGTACGATCCCGAACCCTCGACGGAGATTCCCGCTCCCAGCGGCTCGGCGCTGACCGGGTGCGCGGACGAAGTATTGATCCTGAGGACGAGCGCCCCCGCCTCCCGAATCCTGTCGAGCAGATCGCCGAGGGCTCTGGGATCGCGAACGTCCACGTACTGCGTCGGGCGCTCGGCCGGCGAGAACAGCGACTGCTGCGAGTCGGTCAAGGAATCATCAGGCAGCCGTCGGAGCAGCGACTTGAACTCCAGCCTCTTGAACAGGTCGCGCAGACTGTCGAAGTCCGGTCCGCGATAGCCGCAGGCCTCCAGGTCCAGGTCGAGCGGCACGTCCGTAACGATCCTGGCGAGGTGCCGCGACTGCTCCGCCATCTCGGGCGCTGCCTTGAGCGCGTTTCGGGCGCGCGAATCCGCGATCTCATCAATATGCGCGAGGACGTTGTCGAGACTGCCATACTCCTGGATCAGCTTTGTGGCTGACTTGTCGCCGATGCCGGGAACGCCGGGGATGTTGTCCGAGGCATCGCCCTTCAGGGCCTTGAAGTCAACGAGTTGGTCCGGTCTGAGGCCGTAGCGCTCACACACAGCCTTCGAGTCGTACGTTACTGTCTCGCTGACACCCTTGACGGTCGTCAGGACGCTGACGTGGTCGTCGACGAGTTGCAGGGTGTCGAGATCGCCGGTGACGATGAGAACATCGTAACCCTCGGCCTCGGCCGTCCTCGCCACAGTCCCGACCAGATCGTCCGCTTCGAAACCCGGGACCTCCAGGATCGGCGCGTTGAAGGCATCAACCATCTCGCGAGCCAGGGGCGCCTGGGACCTGAGGTCATCGGGGGTCGGCTTTCTGTGGGCCTTGTACTGATCAAATGCCTCGTGTCTAAAGGTCTTGGCGGGGGCATCGAAGGCTACCAGCAGGACGTCCGGGCTCTCGTCCTGAACGAGCTTGAGGAGCATCATCGTGAAGCCGTAGACGGCGTTCGTCGGTTGGTTGTCGAGCGTGGAGAATCCGGGCATCGCGAAGAACGCCCTGTAGAGCAGGCTGTTTCCGTCTACCACGACGACTCTGCGGCGGGTACGGGGCATGACGACTCCTCTCCGTCGGACCGGGGATGCTTGCGGCTGAGCCGCGCTACCGCAGCTTCATGACTCTGTCCGTCAGCAGAAGCTTCCGGGCCAGCGATTCGAGGCCGGAATGGCTCTCGCCTGTCCCCGCAACGCCCGAAGGGGTACCGAGGAGCAGGTCCATCAGCCCTCCGGTATCATACTGGACGACCTGAAACTCCCCCGCAATCCCGGCATCATTCGCGGCGGCCCGAAGAGCATCCTGAAGCCCGCCGACCTTGTCCACCAGTTTCAGCTTCTGCGCCTGACGGCCGGTGAATACGCGCCCGTCCGCAAGATCCCTGACGTACCCTCTATCGAGCTTCCGCCCCTTGGCCACGTCGGCAACGAACTGATCATATATGTCCGCAAGCATGCCCTGGAGAAGCTCCTTCTCGTCGGGCCGCATCGGGCGGTTCGGGCTGCCGATGTCTTTGTACTTGCCGGTGGTCAGTGCGCCCATGTCCACGCCGATCTTCTTCCAGAGCTCGTGCAACTCGGCAGTCTGCATGATGACCCCGATGCTACCGGTCATGGTCGCCGGGTCCGCGTAGATGCGGTCGCCGGCGCAGGAGATGTAGTAGGCGGCCGAGGCGGCGACGTCGCCCATCGAGACTGTGACCCGCTTGCCGTGAGCCCGCAGGCGGTTGATCTGAGCGTAGATCTCCTGCGCGGCGGAAGGGCTCCCCCCAGGGCTGTTCACGCGGATGACCACGGCCTTGACCGACTTGTCCTTCCGAGCCTTCTCGAGCATCGAGACGATTCGCTCCGAGCCCGCGACCTGATCGCCGAAAACGCCACCCGACCCCCGGCCTGCGGTCATCACTCCCTCGACGTGAATCAGCGCGATCTTTTCGCCGAATCCTGCTTGAGAGCCCAGAGAGGCCAGACCCACCGCTATCGCGGCCCCCATCATAAACAGCAGCAGCAGCAAGAGGAACGCGACTATCGCGACCACAAGGATGATGCGTTTGGCTCGCGTGCTCATGACATCCTCCCGATTGACATGCGGCGTGGCGGTGGCTATAATGCCACCATTGCCGGAGTGGCGGAATGGTAGACGCGCTGGTCTCAAAAACCAGTGGGGGCAACCCCGTGTCGGTTCGAGTCCGACCTCCGGCACCACGCTGAAGCGACACCGGCCAATACCTGCGTGAGTTCGAAACTCACCGCCGTGCCTTCGTCATCCCTCAGCCTCACACATTCCGCAAGAACTTGTTTTGTTCGTCAACGAGAATCCACCGGGGGGTGATCTCCTCATCAGTCAGAACAAAGGAGACTATGATCACTTTGTCGCCGACGTCGGCCAGATGCGCGGCGGCTCCGTTTATACAGATGATACCGGATCGCTTCGGCCCCGGAAGCGCATAGGTCTCAAACCGATTGCCGTTCGCCACATTCCAGACCTGGACCAACTCACCTTTGCGGATGCCGGAGCGCTCCATCAGGTCGGAGTCAATCGTGATGCTGCCTATGTAGTTGAGGTCGGCCTCGGTGACCGTCGCCCTGTGTATCTTACTCTTGCAGATGCTAAGAAGTTGAGTCATAGCAGCACACTCCCTTGAAATCTCACCGGGGATTATAGCACTTCACCGGCCTCTAAGCCAATGAAGCGATGTAACTGCGCTCGCGGTACTCGGCGACCATCGCCTCGTCCAGAGGATAGACGCCGAACTCACGGGCTGCTTCGACCATCGTGCGATAGTTCTCCGGCTTGACGCCCGGGTGGATCGAGTTGCTGGAGGCGATCACGTGTCCTCCACCGGGGGACCCCTTCGCGATCGTCTCCTTGACGGCCTCCACGACCTGATCCTTCGTGCCGTATGGAAGGAGCATACCGCAGTCCACGTTGCCCACAACCGCCACGCGATCGCCGTACTTTGCCTTCACCTCGCCGATGTCCATGCCGGCGACGGGTTCGAGCGGGTCAACGGCGTCAACTCCGGTGCCGACGATCAGATCCAGAATCGGCCAGATGTTGCCGTCGGTGTGCTTGATATATGGGATTCCGCGGGCGTGAGCCGCCTCGACCATCTCCCTCATATAGGGTACGACGAACTCCTCGAAGAAGGCCGGGGACATCAGGGGCGCGGTCCGGAACGCATAGTCGTCGCCGGCTACTGCCGCATCTATGCCTTCGTCCATCGCCAGGTTGAGGACCGTCTTCTTGTAGTCAACGACCATACGCGACAGGCGGTGAGCGAACTCCGGATTCTCGACGTAGGCCATCAACAGGTTGTCCATGCCGTAGAGGTAGTGCGAAAACTCGAACCCCTCGTGGCAGCAGAAGACCACCGCCTTCTCGCCCTTGAACCGCCGGACAGCCTTACGGACCCGGGCCAGCCGGTGGTCGGCATGGGGATCGGGCGGCCGGTAGGAGTCGAGGTCGGACTGGGACTTGATCGGCCCGCCGACCGGGTAAAGGACCCCGCAGGGCTCCCTGCCCCATGATATGCCGTACTCGTCGGCAACGATTTCTCCGCCCTGTTCGACAAAACGCTGGTCCTCGAACACGGTCACCGCGTCTAGCCCGAGCTTCTCGGCCAGCGCGAAGTAACCGATGTCGCCGTAGATCCCGGATAGAGTCGGCTCGTTGATGATCAGTTCCCAGACCGGGACCCTGTCCGGCTGCTCTCGCCGCAGGGCGGCCAAGAATCTCTCTCTGCCGGTCATTGCTCGCCTTCCTTTCGACGGCGCCGCGCGATCAGAACTCGATTCCCGGGCGGGGAGGGGCTCCCGCGTCGGCGGGATGCTTCAACTCCACCATCTCTGTTACCAGGTCCGCCGCCGAGATGAGCCAATCGGGAGCGTATCTGCCGGTGATGACGACGTCCAGAGACCCCGGCCTGTCTGCCAGCGCGGGCAGAACCTCTTCGGCGGCGAGAAACTCGTAGTGCAGCACGATGTTCAACTCGTCCAGGACTACCAGATCGTACTCGCCCGAAGCGATCAGACGGGCTGCTTCCTCGAAGTTGCCTCTGCTCTCGGCACGCAGGATCGGCGAGGCGCGCTGATCCTCGGTCGGGTCGTAGGGTGAAGTCTCGCCGAAAATGCTGACGCCCGGTAGGCACTCCCCGGCGGCTATGTCCTCGCCCGACGGATTGGGCTTCATGAACCGCACGACGGCGACTCGACGGCCGCGCCCGACGCCCCGAAGCACCTGCCCCCAGGCAGCCGTCGTCTTGCCCTTGCCGTCTCCCGTGTAGACCTGGACTATGCCTCTTCCGCCCGCCATGCCCTCAGAGGTAGTCCTCCATATCGAGGTCTTTCAGTGTGTCCACGATCTTCTTCACGTCCTGCGCGCGATCCCTGCGGCATACGAGAAGCGCCCCATCTGTGTCCACGATGATCAGGTCCTCGACGCCTATGGTAGCGACGACCTTCCCTTCCTGGCCGATGATGAGCGAGTTCCTGGTGTCGACGCCGAGATGCGTACCCTTGACGCTGTTCCCGTTCGCATCGCTCGGCGATAGCTCGTATACCGTCGTCCAACTGCCGACGTCGTTCCAGCCAAACTCCCCCGGGATGACCAGAATCTCATCTAGCTTCTCCATGATGCCGTAGTCCACCGATATTCGCTGCATGCCGTCGTACTCGTGAAGGAGAACATCCTGCTCGGAATCGGTCCCGACTGAGTCGCGGATTCGCATCAGCCGCTTGTAGACTTGCGGAAGGTGCTTCTCGAAGAGACCGAGAATCGTCGGGATGCTCCAGAAGAAGATTCCGCTGTTCCACATGTAACGGCCGCTGCGGAAGTACTCGCGCGCGGTGTCCGGGTCGGGCTTCTCGGCGAACCGCTTCGAGTAGAAAACCTCGAGGCCGCCGACAGTTCCGAACGACTTGTCGAGCTCGATGTAGCCGTACCCGGTGGCGGGCTCCGTCGGTTTGATTCCGATCGTTACGACGTGCCCCTGCGCGGCTAGGCCCTCCGCCGCCCGCACGATGCGGCTGAACTCCCCCGCATCGCCGATGAAGTGATCTGCGGCAAATATGCCCATGACGGCGTTCGGATCGTTCAGGCTCAGGTAGGTCGCGGCCAGGCCGACACATGGAGCAGTATCCCGACGGAACGGGTCAATGAGCACCCGATCGCAACACGCAGGCATCAGGTTGCGAATGAGCTGGGCATGGTGAGTGTTAGTTATGATGTAGACGTTCTCGCTACCGACGATATCGCCGAGGCGATCAACCGTCTCCTGAACTAGCGGCTTATCGCCGGCAAGCGCATGCATCTGTTTGGGGTAGCTCTCGCGAGACGTCGGCCACAACCTGGTCCCTCCCCCTCCTGCCATGATGACCGCAAACATACCTTGTATCAGTCTCCTTCCGGGAAAGTAACGCGCGAGCGCCAGCTCCGAGGCGAACGAAATCGTCGAGCGGCGGCCGCGCCCCATTATACCACGGCATCCACTGTTTTGGGATTGGGATCTCTACGCCGGGGAACCTGACCCTCGAGCGACGGCGGGGAGAGTGCCGCCGCTCGGTGTTCGTGCCGATGAACCTCAGGAAGGATGCGTTCCCGGCTTATCCGGTGCCGGAACCGTCTGTCCGCGCACCTTCTTCAACCTCGGAGCTACTGCCTGATCGACCGGGATGACCGGGCCGTCGGCGACAAATGTGAACAGGTTCAGCAGACCTGTTATCTCGAAGACCCTGTAGACTCTGGGGTTCCTGCAGTAGATGCTCATCGGAATCTTCCTGTCGCGGCATCTTGTCCACAGAGTCACCATGGCACTAAGGCCGGTGCTGTCAATGTAGTCGAGTCCGTTCATGTTGACGACGAGTTCCGAGACGTCACTCAGCCACTCCTCATCGAACTTCGACAGTTGTGAACTGGTATATGAATCGAGGTCTCCCGACAGCTTGAGCACCGTCTTTCCGGCATCCTTCACGACGCGGACTGCCAGCGTATCGTCCATGACCGAACCTCCCTCTGCACAGCGCGACCCCACCCCGAGCACATCGGGCCGGAGAAGCCTCCGTCAGAATGAAACCGCATGCTCGACCGAACCGGTATGCCCGGCCCGTCGTTAGGAACTGATCGTGGAACTGCGACAGGTATACACCTTTACTACCCAGGGAACGCGAAGCTCAAACAGCGGCGATCGCCGCGAAGTTCGCGGCCGCGGCTCGGCGAATCATCAGCGGAGCGCCAGGGTCGTAACGCCGCGGTTCAGTTCATACGTCTTGTCTCCAAGACGAAGCTTCGCCCCGCAGGTGCAGTCTGCCAGGGCGGTCGAACCGTCAATCGCAATGTCGAGCGCGGTCGGAATCTCGAACGTGTCGCCGGGCTGAATCTCGTAGATTATCAGCCCCTGGTCCTTGCCGAAGCGCGCAGGATCAGGGACCAGGATCGTTTTCTTCCCGTCGCCTGCCATAACGTCGAGTATCGCGGCAGCCGTCCCGTCATTCGCGACGACCGGCTTGCCGTTGAAGAAGCCGGTATTGGTGTACTGACAGGAGGTGCCTCTTTCGAGCGGAACGACATTCCGCAGTTCGCGAAGGCCCGGTTTGTCTTCAGCGGCGACGTACCCCCGGCCGAGCTCAAGTGTATCGGTGTCAAGATGAACGACATACCGGCCTCCGGCTTGCTCGATCGCTCTTATACCGAAGCACGACTTGTGCGTATAGGACTTCCGGTTGACGTACACCTTCCGACCGACCAGCGACCCGTCTGTGGGAAGCACGCGCGACGTCGTGATCGTGCAGTCCTCGTAGTCCACCTGATCCGCCGTACCCCAGTATGATGCCCGCTCGGCGGAGAGTTCCCAATCCGCGGCTGAGACGGAACGCGAGGCGGTCAGAAGCATCCTGCGCGGATTGCCATCCTGCAAGCGCACGAAGGCGAACCGGCCCCTCGTGGCCATACGACCTGCGCCAGTGAACTCATGGGTATTCGAGCCGTCAATCGTCGAGAGGATGTAGTCCGTGCGCCCATCCATCAGGTTGACCGCCACCCCGACGGCCGACGAGGAGTCGGCGCCGACGTCGAGACGGAGCACGGATTTCACCGGGTTCTCCGACTGGACCGGCTGAAGCACACTGGCGAACGCGGAATCGAGGGCTTCGCCCTTCCGGCGCAGGATGGCATACCTCGCGTGAGGCAGTGAGAGCAGAATACCCGGGCCCCGCGCCGTGATCAGTTCGGCGTCGCCGAACGGGAGCATATCGATGCGCAACGACTCGCCGGCGCTCGGGGCGACGTCCCACGTGGCGGCGAACTGCCCGTTGACGCTGCCGCGCCTGACATCGTACAGGAAGCCGTAGCCGTTCCCGGGCGGAGGCGTCCAGTACGGCCCTCGTGCGACCTCGCCGATGACGTCGCCGTCGGTGCCGATCCTGCTGCCCCACTCGATGTCCGGACCCGCGAGGCTGCCCTCTTCCACGTCGCCCAAATCGACACCCTCGACGCGCATCTCCTCGCCAAGAGCATGCCAGATGAGGTCGTGCTGGTCTCCTCCTCGCACGCGAAAGATGTCCACCAGGTATGATTGCTTGTCACCGCTGTCAATCAGGGCCAGAGTGCGTCGGTAGAGTGAGACGCCCTCGCCTTCGTACGAGCCTTCCGAGGAAACTTCCGTTACCCGCGCCGCGTCGGACTCCGCGAAGAGATGCAGACTACCGCCTGTTCGCCCGGTAATCTGCGACTTCTCGTTCACCACTACTAGGTTATGGCTCGCCGTCTGCTTGGCCCACCCGGTCTGGACGTGGGCGCTGCCGAGCGAATACCCGAGGTCGTAAGTCAACTCCCGGCCCAGGGCGAAGAAGTTGAGGTTCAGATCGTCCCGATGCCCGTGGCATACCGACGGACCGTAACGCATGAACGCGGCACGGCCGTTGACCCCGTGGTCCGAACGCAGGGCGACCATGCCCTTGCTGTCCATCACAGCGGACCGGTCGAAGTCATAGCCGCCACCGGACGCATCCGTCGGCACCGGCTCGCCATGGTAGAGCAACCAGGTCCTGAGAAAGGCAGGTCCGTCGGTCCTGACCAGCTCTACGCCGTCGGGGCACAGCGAGTTCAGGATGCTCGCCCACTTCATGCGAGCCTCCGGTGTCTGCGCTCGCCTGAAGAGCCTCTCGGCGCCTGCATAGGCCTCGACAGAGAAGCCGTCCGTCTCCAGCTTAGTCGTGTCCGGCGCCCAGTCTCCGTATCGGGGGCTGTGTCCGGCACAAAGAATGTCCAGGTGGCTGTATACGATCGCACGGGAGAGCTTGGGGTGCTCATAGAGGTTGATGCCCTTCGGATGCTTCTCGCTGCGATGGTTGATCAGCATCTCGGCCATGTCCACGTACAAGTTGAGCGCGTGGCTCGAGTAGCCCGCGGAGGTCTCGTAGTACTGGCCGTCCCGGTCGAGGTTGTTTCCCAGGAAGTTGAAGATGCAGTACGGCCCGCTGAGGCTGTAGGCGATGTACTCCGGGATGCCGAGCACCAGGCCGACGCACACAACTCCGCGGAGGAAATCGGCCGCGCCGTTGGTTAGACCGTTCTTGCCCGTTCGCAGGTGTTCCATGCAGTAAGCCGACCCGTTGCGAAGGATGTTGTCCTCGACATGCTGTCCGATCGGGATGTCGCCGTATGCCGACTTCAGTGACATCGCGGGGCTGTTGTAGAGAAGATCGTAATATCGTGCGAAGAACACCTGGACGCGAGCCACCTGATAGAGGGTCCGCTCGAACCGCCCGCCGGGAGCGCCGGGGTAGTCTATCGAGCCGGTGGTACAGGTCGGGTAGACGTATGCCAGGGCGTCGAAGAGAGCCGCCGCGGACCGGGCGTACTTCTCGTCGCCGGTGATCGCGTAGGCGTTCGAGAGCGCGTCCAAGGCCCTGAGAGTGATCGTCTGTGCCACGTACGAGTTGTAACACCCGACGAAGTAGTACATCTTGCCGTCCGCCGGATCCTTCCAGCCGTCGCCACCGTCGGGATGCACCTCATCGGGGAAGGTGCGCTTGCACTTCGGGCATGTAACCGACCGCGGCTTGCTGAAGTCGCAGATTCCGCCGTTGCCCCACAGCGTCCATGCTGAGTGACACTCCGGGCAGCCGGCGAACCCGTAGGCGTACTCCGCCTTCTGAGGCGGAATCAGCGCCCGAAGCTCTTCGGGAGACATGGCGGTCCACTTGTCGGCCTCGGCCTTGATCCCGTCGAAGGTCGCCTTTGCCCAGGGGAACCGTTCGATGTTGAGCCTGGCGCGTTCGATATCCGTCCGGGTCAGGTACAGGCCGGGGTGTTCCTGCGCGGCCACAACACTGGTCGCGAGCGGAACGGCGATAGCTCCGGTCATGAGCAGTATCTCGGCGATTCTGATGAGCATGGTTTTGCACCTGGGTTTCATAGACTGCGTGTATCTCCGCATCGGGGATAGAGCCGGCGCTGAGGCGTGTCCTGGCTGCGGTTAGATTCGGCAGAAGAGGGTGAAATCCTTTGTGGGAGCTAAATCCGTCTCACCTGTCAGAAGCCTCGGACAGATTAAGAATATCGGGTGCAAGCCCTAGCGCTAGACCGACGCCAGCAGTTCGATGGTGCGCTTCAGCCGGAAGAGGACGCGGTCCCTGCCGAGGACCGACATCGTCTGGAAGAGGCCGGGGCCGACCATGCGGCCGGTGACAGCCATGCGGATCGGGTGTATGATCGCGCCGCCGGACTGGCCGATCTCCTCGCCGACCTTGCGGACGCACTCGTCAAGCGCCTCGACGGTGAAATCCGAGAGACCCTCCAACGCTGGGACGAGCTCTGACAGGAACCCGGATGCGTAGTCCTTCCGAAGCCACTTGCTCACGCCCTTCTCGTCGTAGGGCGGCTCCTCGAGGAAGAAGAAGTCCACCAGCTCGACGATCTCTGAGAGGAGCTTCAGCCGGTCCTGGCCGAGAGCAACTACCTTGCGGACGTACTCGATGCACTCCGTCGTCGGATCCTCCGGCACAAGGCCGGACTTCTGCAGGTACGGCAGGCAGAGGTCGGCGAGCCATACGACGTCCATCGCACGGATGTAGACGCCGTTCATCCAGGTCATCTTCTCCCGGTCGAAGACAACCGGATGGTTGACGATGCCCTCCAGGGTGAACTTCTCAATCAGTTCGTCAACCGAGAAGATCTCGTCGTCCGAGCCCGGCGTCCAGCCCAGTAGCGTGACGAAGTTGATGATCGCCTCGCGGACGAACCCCTGCTCGATGAAGTCCATGAACCTCACAGAGCCGTGCCGCTTGCCGAGCTTGGCACGGTCCGGGCCGACGAGCAGCGGGGCGTGTGCAAACACCGGCATATCCCATCCGAACGCCTGGTACTCCAGGACGTGCTTCGGGGTGCTCGATATCCACTCCTCGCCGCGGATGACGTGCGTGATCTCCATCAGATGATCATCTACCACGCTGGCGAACTGGTATGTCGGATAGCCGTCGGACTTCATGATGACGAAGTCGTCGATCAGCCGGTTCTCGAAAGAGATGTCGCCACGCACAACGTCGTGGAAGGTTGTGATCCCCTCCTGAGGGACCTTGAACCGGACTACGGCTGGGATGCCCTCACCCAGTTTACGCGCACATTCCTCAGTCGGCAGATCAAGGCATAGGCGGTCGTACCCGGTCGGCAGCTTGGCGGCCTCCTGGGCCTTGCGCATCTCGTCGAGCCGCTCGGATGTGCAGAAGCAGTAGTAGGCCTTGCCCTCATCAATGAGCTGCCGGGCGTGCTTCTCGTAGATGCCGATGCGCTCCGTCTGGAGGTACGGGCCTAAGGGGCCGCCGACGCCGGGGCCCTCGTCCACCTCGATGCCGAGCCAGCGGAGGCTCTCCATGATCTCCTCAGTCGAGCCGGGCACGAAACGCGCGCGGTCGGTGTCCTCGACGCGGAGGATGAACTTGCCTCCGGTGTGTTTGGCATACAGCCAGTCATAGATGGCGGTACGTACACTCCCTATATGCGGCGAGCCGGTCGGACTCGGCGCGAAACGAACTCTAGCCTGATCAGTCATATGTGCTAATGCGACTCATGGTACCTGCGGGATCTGTCAGTCCTTCCGGATGTACTTCTTCTTGGCTTTCTTGAAGCCCTGATCCACCTTCTTCTCGTCAACGGACCAGAGTACCGTCTTCGGACGCTGGTAGAAGGCGTAGTATGAACTGAGAATCGAGGCCACCATGCGGCGGGTAGTCCTTCGAACGAGGTTGACCTCGGTGAAGAGCTTCACGAACTCGACACCTTTCTTGTGGTCGGCCATGATCCGCCGCATGATGTCGAATACGGCCATCGCGTCGCCGGCCTCGGCGGCCAGGGCCTTGAGTTCCGCCATACGGTCCTCGGAGACGAACACCAACGGATCGGTCTCGCCGCTGTAGACGAAGCGGTACTCGTCCAGTTTCTCCGTCCTGTGCAGTTCGAAGACCGCGCCGCACGGGGGCATCTCCTTCCCGTACCATCGTCCCATGTCGTACATGAGCCCTGTCTGACGGTTGGCCCAGATATTGGCGGGCTTGCCGTCCTCGCCGATGAGGGTCAGCTCGATCAGATCGGCGACCAACGGGAAGAAACCCTTGGGTATCTGACAGAGAGGGAAAGTGCCCTTCTCGAGGTGAATGGGCTTCAGAACGCATCTGGCGGAGTCGGCCTTCGAAGCCTTCTCCTGTTCGGCGGACTCTTCCTGATCGTTGATATCCTGCACGACAGGGTTGCGAATCTCCTTCTTCAATCCGCCCTCAAGCCCCTCGTCCTCGATCTCGATGTCGATCTGATCACCCTCAGGGGTCTCGAATGAGAGATGGGGTATCGCGAACTCGGCCGGAACCTCGGACACGTAGGACGGGATCGTATCGGCCATCCGCCAGCGCTCCATCCCGACCCACGACAGGCGCGGATCGGTTCTCATTGCGTCGCTCAGGCCCTCGGCGGCAATGGCATACTCCCTGTCGCGCGGCGAAATCTCGAAGATCCTGTCCAGAATGGTGCTGATCCGAGATTCACCTGTCTCCTTGATGATAGCGACCACCTCTTCGAGATCGTCGTCGCCGATGGTCAGAGAGAGGACCGGGGCCTGTTCCTCCTCCTTAGCCTTCGATTTCTTCGCGGTCTTGACGGGCGCCGCCTCGGGGACCTCCTCGGCGATCTTGTCCGCCATGCCCGCCAGCGCAACCTCATAGTCCGCGACCATCTTCTTCGTGGCCCATGTGTGATCCGAGAGCCACGTCAGGTTCTTCGAGCCGAGGAGATCCTCGAAAAAAGCCACCGGGTCGAAGTCATCTCCGACCGCTTTCCATCGGAAGAACCCGGCATATCTGTTGTCCACCGGCGATCCGGCCGCATCGGCGAGCTTGGCAACGGACGCCGCGGCCGACTCCGAAGCGAAATCCAACTTGCTCGCCTTGGACTGAAGGCTCTGAATGACCTCATCGGAGAGGTCGTTGTCGAAGACGACATCCTCTTCGTCGCCTGAGTCTACACTCAGCAGCCACTCGCTCAGGCCGTACCGGCCGTCCGACGTCCTGAAGAACTTGTCCTCGTCTGCTAGCATGCGATCCAGGAACGTCTCGTAGTACTCCGCAGGGCGTTCGTAGACCTGGGAGAGTTCCCCAGCGACCTGGGCGGCCGTCATCGCTTGTCCGCAGGCCGACATCAACTCGCGCAGGACTCGCTCGACCGGGACCTGCTTGTCCTCGTAGCGCATCTCCAAGTCCCACTTGCGGTCTATCTGCGTGAACCTCGGACTCGAGGAGAGCACGTGGCGGATCAGCTTGCTGGTGTACAGATCCTTCCCGATCGTCTCGCCTATGTCGCCGGATCGCACCGGCTCTGCGCAACCCAGCATTGCTGCATACGCCTGGTCCTCCAAGTACCTCAAGGCCTGTTGCTCTATCGTGTTCTCGACCTCAGCAGTCTTCTTCATATCTGCACCTCCGGACTTTTCTCGTTCAACCCGTCGTTGCACATCGCCGTAAGATCATAGTGCGTTGCTCCGGTGACGGCCGCATGGACCATCTCTCCGGGCGACGCACTCGACCCTTCAACGTATACAACTCCATCTATTTCAGGCGCGTCCCGATGCGACCTTCCGACACGAAGATCGCCCTCGACGCGCTCGATCAGCACCTCTAACCCCGAACCGACAAGCCTGCGGTTGCTCTCCAGGGATATCCCCTGCTGGAGTGTCATCAGCCTGCGCAAGCGGATCTCTGCCACTCGCGCAGGTATCCTCGCGGGCATATCTGCCGCAGGCGTGCCGTCTTCTATCGAATACCGGAACGCTCCCATCCGGTCGAAGCGCATCTCTGCAACAAAATCGGCCAACTCCTCGAAGTCGGCCTCAGTCTCGCCGGGGAATCCCACGATAAACGTCGTCCGCAGCGCCACATCGGGGTAGGCGTCCCGAATCCTCGCGATAAGCTCGCCGTAATCGGTCCGGCTTCCCGGCCGGTTCATCGCCCGCAGGACACTCTCCGCGCAGTGCTGGAGCGGTATGTCCACGTATTTGCAGACCTTCTCGTTACCGGCGATCGTCTCGATCAGTTCGTCCGTCACTCGGCTCGGATAGAGATAGAGCAGGCGTATCCAGTCCACGCCATCAACCCCCGACAGCCGATCGAGCAGGCCCGGAAGCGTCAGCCTCCCGTGCGCATCGAGCCCGTAGCGAGTGACATCCTGGGCCACCAGGACCAGTTCCCGCACTCCCTGATCCGCCAGAGCCCGCGCCTCCTCGAGGACGCGCTCCTCCGGGCGGCTGGCAAAGCCCCCCCGGATATCGGGGATCGCGCAGTACGAACACCGATTATCGCAACCGTCCGCGATCCGCAGGTATGCAGTCCACGGCGCGGTCGAAAGGACGCGGCCCCGGCTCTCTGTCCACCAGGCATCACGGCGGTCCAACCGCAGAACGCGATCGCCGCCCAGTGTGCGCTCGATGATACTGCAGATCTCGCCGGCGCGCCCAAGGCCGACGAACGCATCGGCCTCCGGAATCTCCTCTGACAGAGCGGCGCCGTACCGCTGGGCGAGACATCCTGTCACTATCACCGAGCGGCACACGCCGTCCTGCTTGAGGCGGACGGCGTCGAGCACGGCATCTACCGATTCTTCTTTCGCGCTCTGGATGAAGCCGCACGTATTGACGATCAGCACGTCCGCCGATGAAGCGTCGGATTCGATCACGTGACCTGCGGACGCGACTTCCCCAAGTATCTCCTCGGAGTCTACCGTGTTCTTCGGGCATCCGAGGCTGATCAAACCAACTCTTGCCATTGCGGATCTAGGACTGCGGGTCTCGGATTCACGGTTGCCTCCCGTTCCGCAATCCGCATTCCGAAAACGTCAATCGTCCTCTCGCTCCTCGTCGTCCGACTCGACATAGTCGTCATCCGGCTCGACGTCGTCCAGAGGCTCACCGAACATCGGGGTACCGAACAGGCGATCGAGTTCGTCTATGCCGATCAGCACCTCTCGCGGCTTCGCCCCGTCGGGCGGGCCGACGAGACCCTGATCTTCCATCGCGTCAACCAATCGCGCCGCGCGGGTGTATCCGATCCGGAACTTCCGCTGGATCATCGAGGTGGACGCATACCCGTTGGAGACCACCAACCTGACTGCCGGCTCATAGATCTCGTCGGCCATAACGTCTTCCTGGCCGACGGCACCCTTAGTGCCATCGCCGATCTGAACGGCCTCGATGGTATAGTCCGGCGTCTCCTGGTCCTTCAGGTACTTGACGAGGTCCTCGGTCTCCTTCTCGCTGATCCAGCATCCCTGGATTCTGGTCGGCTTGCTGGCGTCTATCGGCTTGAAGAGCATGTCGCCCCGGCCGATCAACCTCTCGGCGCCGTTGCCGTCGAGTATTGTGCGGCTGTCTATGTGCGAAGTAACCGCGAACGATATTCGCGACGAGATATTCGCCTTGATCGTTCCGGTAATCACGTCCACCGACGGCCGCTGGGTCGCGATCACCAGGTGGATGCCGGTCGCCCTGGCCAACTGGGCCAGTCTGCAGATGCAGAACTCCACCTCGGGAGCGGCCTGCATCATGAGGTCGGCCAACTCGTCAACGACGATCACCAGGTAGGGCATCCTCTGCTCGGGCTTCACCTTCGCATTATAGCTGTCAAAGTTCCTTGCGCCGACCTTGACGAACAGATCGTACCGATGCTCCATCTCCTTGAGCGACGAACGCAGGATTCCCGCCGCCTGCCTCGCGTCCTTCACGACCGGCGAGGCGAGATGCGGTATGCCGTCGAAGAGACTCAGCTCGACGCGCTTGGGATCAATCAGTATGAACTTCACCTCTCGCGGAGTCGCCCGGAAGAGCAGGCTGGCGATCAGCGAGTTCAGGCATACGCTCTTCCCCGCGTTCGTAGCGCCGGCGATCAACATGTGCGGCATTTTCGTCAGGTCGGCATATTTCGGCTCGCCCGATACGTCCTTTCCGAGCGCGAAAGTGAGCTTCGTCGGCGCGTTCCAGAACTGCTCCGTGTCTATGACCTCGCGCAGGGCGACGATCGCCGGGTTGCTGTTCGGGACCTCGACGCCTATCGCCGACTTGCCGGGAATCGGGGCCTCGACACGGACGTCAATCGCCGCGAGAGCCATCGCCAGGTTGTCGGCTAGGCTCACGATCTTGTTGACCTTGATTCCCGGAGCAAGCTGAATCTCGTAGCGCGTAACCGTCGGGCCGTGGGCGATCTCGACCACATCGGCCTCTATCTTGAACTCCTCGAGCGTCCGCTCGATGATCTCAATCTTGTACTTCAGTTCGGACTCGATCCGCTTCGGCGGCGGCGGCGGCTCGGACAGAAGCGTCACCGGCGGAAGGACGAACTCCGAACCCGAATGCGCGGCCGGCTGTCTCGGCGCAGGCCTCGACGGAGGACCGGGCTTCGGGATCTTGACGAGGATGTCGCCCCTCGTCTGCTCGTCCTCCGCGCCGCCGAGCAGTCTGCGTTTCAGGATGCTGAGCGGCTCGGCGCGTGGGGTATTGTCTTCCTCGGCTGAGGCGAGTCTGCGGGCCTTTCTCTCATCGAGCCCGGCGACCTTGCGCCTGGAGGTCTTCTCGTCGCGCCCCTGGAAGAGGCCGAGCACTGGAGCGACAAACGCCATGAACGGCACGCCGGTGATAAGGATCATCGCAACGATCATCGCACCGGTCAGCAGGACGTAACTGCAGACTCGCCCGAAGACACGTTCCAAGACATAGGCGATCGAGAGGCCGAGGTATCCGCCGCCTCGATGGATGTCGAGAATCGGCATCGTCTCCCCGCTGACAAACTCGCGCAGGTTCGGCGTATGAATGAACTGGCAACCGCTGATAAAAGCAACGAACAGGATCGCGAACCCGACTATCGCGTTGGCGGTTGTCGTCCTCTGCGAACCGGCCAGAAGTATGGCGCCCACAAAGACGAAGAGGGCCGGCACGATAAACGCGCCGAGGCCCACCACGCTTCGAAGCAGCGCGCCGACGAACCTCGGAAACGCGCCGCTGTTCGGGGCTATTATTCCCACCAGCAACACGATTCCCAGGGTGATCAGCCCAACGGCGACGATATCCTGAATCAGAGGGTCGGGGGCCGGCTGCTTACGCGTTCTCGCCATGGGAAAGCCTCATGCGGGAAAGTATAGCAAAATCACAATACTCGGTCAAGGTACGCCGGAACCAAGACGCCCGGAACTTCGTAGTAGGGAATGGCCGTCTATAGGGTTGAGAGGCGAGAGAGGCGGGCCGAATGCTTGACACGCCATCCGCCGCTTCGTATACTTGGATGCTGCAGCGCAGAGCTGCTTTTTTTGCGCCTTGACGGGCGCGGAAGGCCGCCCTCGAACGAGAGTGAGACTGAAAGCGATCACGGAGGTGCCCCATAAATGGGAACTGCAATAGAGATTGAAGGGCTGACAAAGACCTTCCGCCTGCTGATGCACAAGGAGCCGGTCAAGGCCGTTGACCATCTGGACCTCGAAGTGCAGGAGGGAGAGATCTTCGGCTTCCTCGGCCCGAACGGCGCCGGCAAGACAACTACCATCAAGATGCTGCTGGGGATCATGTTCCCATCGGGCGGCTCGGCGAAGATTCTCGGGCGTCCCGCAGGCGACATCGAAACCAAGAGGCAGATCAGCTACCTTCCCGAGAGTCCCTATTTCTACGAGCACCTGTCCGGAGAGGAACTTCTTCACTTCTACGGGCGGCTCTTCGGTCTGCGCGATCCGGCGCTTCACGGCAGGGCCGAGGAACTCCTGAAGACGGTGGGGCTGTATGCCGACCGGCGCAAACCGCTGAGCCAGTACTCCAAGGGAATGCTCCAGAGGATCGGCTTGGCGCAAGCGCTGATCAACGACCCGAAGCTGTTGATTTTCGACGAGCCGACATCGGGCCTCGACCCCATCGCCCACATGGACGTGCGCGACCTGATATTGAGCCTGAAGGCCCAGGGCAAGACGGTCTTCCTGAGCTCGCACCAACTCTCCGACGTCGAGATGGTCTGCGATCGCGTCTCGATACTGAACCGGGGCAAACTGCTGAAGGTCGGCAGACTCACGGAACTGCTTGCCGGGGCAAAGGTGGAGATCACGGTGACTGGACTCGATGATACTGCCGTGCAGAAGCTGCAGGCGTGCTGCGCGAGCTTGGAATACCGAAGCGACAGCATCGTCATACTGCAACCGGAAGGGCCGACGGTTAACGAGACGATAGACGCAGTCAGGTCCGCCAACGGACACATCGTCTCCGTCATCCCGATCAAGCGAACGCTGGAGGACCTGTTCGTCGAGGTCGTCCGGGAGGGTAACAGGCAGTGAACATACTCGTGATAGCCAAAGCGACGTTCGGCGAGGCCGTCAGGAAGAAGGTGCTGAACATCTTCCTGCTCTGCGCCCTGGCGCTCATCGTCTTCTCGGTGTCGTTCGCGTATTTCAGCGCCAGGGAGGAACTGACGATCATCAAGAGCCTGGGGCTGGGCGTGATCGCGCTCGCCGGGATGTTCATCAGCGTCGTGCTGGGGATCAACCTCATACCGGCCGAGATCGAGAAGCGCACGATCTACACCATACTGGCTAAACCGGTCAAGCGGCACGAGTTCCTGCTCGGCAAGTTCCTCGGCGGCACGCTCACGATGTTGGTGAACCTGGCGCTGATGACGTTCGTCTTCATGCTGACCGTCACCTACAAGAACCACTGGTCGCCGGAGTGGGACCTCCTCAAGGGCAGCATGATGATCTTCTTCCAGTTGTTCCTGCTGGGTTCGGTGGCTATATTCTTCTCTATATTCACGACACCCGCGGTCAACTTCTTTATGACGTCGGCCGTGTACATCATCGGCAGCCTCTCGGACGTGACGATGTCGCTCATGCGAGACAAGGAACAGAACTTCGTCGTGACCTGGTTCTTCAAGCTCGTCCACTACCTGGTGCCGAACTTTGCGAACTTCTTCACGCAGAATCCGCTGATACACGAGGGAGTAGCCATCAAGAATGAGGCGGTCTACTACGCGCAGAACATCCTGTACGCCCTGATATACGCCTCGGTGCTGATGATGATCGCCATCCTGGTGTTCGACAGACGGGAAGTATGAGGTAGCTGAGATGAAACAGAGCACCAGGATCGGCTTGATCCTGCTGATAATCGCCTTGCTTCCCGCGATCGTGAGACTGCAGGCCGCGATTGACCCTCAGCGCAAGCAGTTTCTGCCCGGGAGGCAGGTGGTGTCGTCGGTGGTCACCCAGGTTGGCAATAACCCTGTCGTACTGCCGAGCCAGTTCGTAGCGGGCGCGCTGATCGGTTTTCGCGAGGTCGTCGCGGGGCTGCTCTGGGTCCGCGTGAATGACTTCTTCCACTCGGGCAACTACGACGCCATAATACCGCTGAACCGCATCATCACCTGGCTCGACCCGCATCAGATTGACGTCTACTCGACCGGGGCATGGCACCTGGCATACAACTTCACGGACTCTCAGAACCGGGCTGACCGAAGATATTTGATTCCGGGGATCAAGTTCCTCGACGAAGGGATTCAGAACAACCCCGAGTTGTGGGACCTCTACTTCGAGCAGGCCTTCACGATGCACTACTGGAAGAAGCAGGACTACGAGCGCTCGGTGTATTGGTTTCGAGAGACGGAGAAGCGCAAGAACTGCCCTTACTTCGTCTACACACAGGCCGCTCACGCCTATGAGCGAAGCGGCCATCTCGATCTGGCCATCAACCAGTGGCGGAAGGCTCTTCGCATTACCGAGGCGGCATATGCGAAGAATCCGAAGAACACCGTCGCCAGGGGGTTGGCCGACGTCGCGAAGCGAAATCTCGACCTCACGCTTATCAGGAGAGTGGACCGCGCGGAGCTCGCAAAGAATCCGCACGATGTCAAATACGAGGCCTCTTTTACGCGGCTGTCGCCCAGGGTATTCCGCGTCAGCGGAAAGATCGATCTGCCGGACGGCGCGCGAATCGAGGTCATGCTCACGGATGCCGGATACCGGGAAGAAAGCATGGACAAGTTCACCTGGGAGGTCAATCCCGACCTGACGCTGATGTTCGACACCGGGATCAACGGCATCAGAGTGGAGAACGGGAAGTTTTCACGGGTGTACGATCTGAGCAAGGATCTCAAGCAGTACCCGCTGAAGGCCGAGAAGTACACCCTGACGGTGTTCTACAACTCCCGGAGTGCGACCCAGGATATCAAAGACCACACTGGCTGGAGCGGTGAGTGCATCACGGACAGGAAGTACCTGGATGCGTCCGTCCCGGGCCTGCGCTTGATAAAGAAGGTCTTCGAACTACGGCGCGAAGACATTATCTGAACCCCTGGAAATATTCTCCCGCACTTGGTATAATACCGTAGTCTTTTCGACCGGTTTGATCGTGCTAGACGGGGAGCTAGCGGTGCCCTGAACCCGCAATCCGCTATAGCGGGGTCGAATTCCCGCTCGAGGTCTGGTCTTTTGAGGCTCGCCCGGCGCAAGAGGCGTTGATGGTCGGGCCCTGCGCAACGGCCGTCTCACGAACCCCGTCAGGTCCGGAAGGAAGCAGCGGTAAGTGAGTTCGCCCGTGTGCCGCACGGTTTCCTGGCTGGAGCAGGCTGCGCTCGGTAACACTCGGAGGGCCCTATCGAAGGCGGGTGCACGATCATCTGTTTGGATCGGCACACGAGATTGCAGGCCGATCATCCCTGCAGTATCCGGAGGAATCCGGATGCTGCATTTTCGTGTCGTGGTGCGCGCGGAGTTACCGCCGCGACAGGACTGCGCTTATGTCGCATATCGCACTCTATAGGAAATACCGCTCGCGGACCTTCAACGACGTGATCGGCCAGGAGCACATCACCCGAACGCTCCAGAACGCCATCCGCCAGGGAAAGATCAGCCACGCCTACCTTTTCTGCGGTACGCGCGGCACGGGCAAGACCACCACGGCCAGGCTTCTGGCGAAGGCGCTGAACTGCGAGAAAGGCCCGACCGACGAGCCGTGCAACGAGTGCCAAGCGTGCCTCAGCATCACCGACGGCAGCGCGGTGGACATCATGGAGATGGACGCCGCCTCCCATAGAGGGATTGACGACATCCGCGATATCAGGGAAAACGTGAAGTTCCCCCCGATGGCCCTGCGGTACAAGGTTTTCATCATAGACGAGGCGCACCAGCTCACCAGGGAGGGCAAGGACGCGTTCCTCAAGACGTTGGAGGAACCTCCCGCTCACGCGGTCTTCATTCTCGCGACGACCGAGCCGCACAACATCCCTATCACGATTCGGTCGAGATGCCAGCAGTTCGACTTCCGGCGCGGTTCGCTCTCGGACATTCGATCTCGAATGAAGTTCGTATGCGAGGCCGAAGGAATAGAGGCCGACGACGAGGCCCTCGACATCATCGCCATGGACGCAGACGGGTCGTACCGCGACTCGCTGAGCCTCCTGGAGCAGGTGCTATCCTACAGCGAGGGAAGGCTCACTCCGAATGATGTGTACATGGTGCTGGGCACAGTCACGCAGGACTTCCTGTTCCGGATGGGCGACATGATCGCCGACGGGGATGAGGCGGGCGCATTTGAAGCTGCGAGAGAGGCCGCCGAGTCGGGCAAGGACCTGCGCCAGCTCATGCGCTCGATGGCCGATCATTTCCGCAACCTGATGTACGCATCGGTAACTAGCGGGAAGGAATCGCGCGCGTTCGGCGAGGACGTCCTGACCCGCCTGCGCGAGCAGGTTGAGAAGCTCGACAAGTCGCGGCTCCTCGCCCTGATCGAGCTCTTCTCGGACGCTGAGCAGAAAGCACGTTTCGCCGAGAGACACAAACTGCTTCTCGAGATGGCGCTGCTCAGGGCGATCGAAACGGCGACCGGCTCGCCGCCTGCTTCCGCACAGCCGGCACAGTCGCGGACCCCGGTGCCCAGGCCGACCGCTCCAATCAAACCGGCGCCGAAGCCAAAGCCCGCCGAGCAGCCGACGATGACCGTGGACCGGCCGAAGGAGCCTGCCGGCGACCGGAAGATGCCGGATTTCGACGCGATCAGGCGCAAGTGGAACGTCGTCCTGCAGACCATGAAGGCGATCAGCGTTCCGGCGCACGCGCTTGTATCGGAAGCGATCCCGGCGGACATCAGGAATGGATCGCTGGTACTGCAGTTCAAGCACGTGGCCCACTGCGAGATACTCCAGTCCGAGCCCAACAAGGCGAAACAGAGAGCAGTCCAGACCGCGATCGAGCGGGTATTCGGCTACGCGAACATGGGCATCATCTGCGAACCAGCCCGTCACGAAGCCCCAGAGCCCGAACCTGAACCGGAACCCGAGTTCGGGACGCCCGAGCTGCCGGGGGCATCGGACGATAGCGCCCTGCAGGACGTGCTGGACATCTTCAACGGGAAGATAGTCGACGACTAGACGGACTGCGATCCGCAGTCTGATTGGAGGATGTAAATGAACAACCCTTTGGGCAATCTCGGCAACCTGGGTGGGCTGATGAAGCAGGTCAAGAAGATGCAGGAGGACATGCAGCGAGTCCAGGCGGAGCTGGATTCGGCGCGGATTACCGCCTCATCCGGCGGCGGCATGGTCAGCGCAACCGTCACGGGCAAGAGCGAGTTGGTCGAGGTCAAGATAGACCCCCAGGTCGTCGACCCGGACGACGTGGAGATGCTGGAGGACCTCGTCACCAGCGCGATCCGAGAGGCGCAGGAGACGGCGTCGAAACAGCAGGCCGACCGCATGCAGGAGATCACGGGAGGCATGGGAATCCCGCCCGGGCTGATCTGAGGGAACGAGATGCACTACGCGAAGCCGCTGGCCAAGTTGGTGGGCGCCTTGGAGAGACTGCCGGGGATCGGGCCGAAATCCGCTCAGCGGATGGCCTTCCACATTCTCCGCGCGCCTGCCGAAGAGGCTCGCGAGCTCGCGGAGGCGATCGCCGAGGTCAAAGACAAGATAGTGCAGTGCAGGATCTGCTTCAACCTCACGGACCAGGAGGTCTGCGACCTCTGCACCAGCGAGAAGAGAGACCATGACACGATCTGCGTGGTGGCCGAGCCGCGCGACGTGATCGCCATGGAGAAGACAAACGAGTACCGCGGGACCTACCACGTGCTTCAGGGCGTCATCTCCCCGATGGACGGGGTAACTCCAGAAATGCTGCGCATCCGGGAGCTCCAGCAGCGGGTGGCGGAGAACCCCGGTGCGGAGGTCATCCTGGCGACGAACCCGACGATCGAGGGCGACACGACGGCGATGTACCTTGCAGGTATTTTGAAGCCACTCGGCGTAAAGGTAACCAGGATCGCCCACGGAATGCCTGTGGGCGGCGACCTCGATTACGCTGACCAGGCAACGCTCATCAAGGCGCTCGAGTGGCGCCGCGAGATGTAACAGCGACATTTGCCGCGCTGGAAATCTAATCAATCCGAGAGGAGTTGTGACTATGGCGAATATGATGGAAATCCGCTGGCACGGACGCGGCGGGCAGGGAGCCAAGACGGCCGCCCTGCTCGTCGGCGATGCCGTGCTGGCGCAGGGAAAGTACATGCAGGCTTTCCCGGAGTACGGTCCGGAGAGGATGGGGGCGCCCGTCCAGTCGTTCAACCGGATCAGCGACGAGCCGATCACCCTGCACTGCCACGTGACGAACCCGTCCGTGGTGGTAGTGCTCGACCCGACGCTCATCGGGGCGACCGACATTACGGCCGGACTGCCGGATGATGGCGTCATCATCATCAACACCGATCAGTCTGCATCCAGTTTCAGCAAGAAGCTGGGAATAACGAACGGCCAGAAAGTCTACACCGTTGACGCTTCCAAGATCGCGCGGGAGACAATCGGGCGAGACATCCCGAATACGCCGATGCTCGGAGCGCTCGTAAGTGTGACCAAGATACTGGATTTCGACGCGATGCTGGAAGACACCAAGCACAAGCTGGAGAAGAAGTTCCGATCGAAGCCCGGAATCGTCGAGGGAAACGTCAAGGCGATCCAGCGGGCCGCGGAGGAGGTAAAATCAGATTGAGCACCAAGGACGTTAAAGACAGAATAGCGCTGACCGGCAACGAGGCGGCGGCGCTTGGCATGAAGCAGATAAACCCTGACGTCTGCGCCGCGTATCCGATCACGCCTGCGACCGAGGTCATGCAGATCTTCGCGCAGTATGCGGCGGACGGGCAGGTTAAGACCGAACTGGTCACCGTCGAGAGCGAGCATAGCGCGATGAGCGCGACCATCGGGGCCGCCGCCGCGGGCGCGCGCTCAATGACGGCAACGTCATCGCAGGGACTGGCCCTGATGTGGGAGATGCTCTACATTGCATCGGGCCTCCGGCTGCCGATCGTGATGCCGATGGTCAACCGGGCGCTTAGCGCGCCGATCAACATTCACTGCGACCACAGCGATTCAATGGGAGCGCGCGACGCGGGATGGATCCACATCTTCTGCGAGAACGCGCAGGAAGTATACGACAGCACCATTCAGGCGATCCGCATCTCGGAACACTCCGACGTCCTGCTTCCTTCGATGGTGAACTACGACGGATTCATCATCAGCCACGCGATGGAGCCGGTGGACACCTATTCCGACGAGGAAGTTCAGAAGTTCATCGGCCCGTACAAGCCGCCCTACGCTCTGCTCGACGTGGACAATCCGATCACCGTCGGCGCGATTGACCTGACCGACTACTACTTCGAGCACAAGCGCTCGCAGGTGGAACCGACGTTCCACGCCTGCAAGATCATCGAAGAAGTCGGCGCGGAGTTCGGCAAGGTGTTCGGAAGGAAGTACGGCCTCTTCGAGGAGTACAAGCTCGAAGACGCGGAGATCGCCATCGTGGTGCTCGGCTCGACCGCCGGCACTGCCAAGGTTGTGATTGACCAGCTCAGGGCAAAAGGCGTCAAGGCGGGCATGCTCAAACTGCGCATCTTCCGCCCGTTCCCTCACAAGCAGATCGCGGAAGCGCTGAGCGGTGTGAAGGTGTTGGCGGTCCTCGACCGCTCCGAGGGCATGGCGAGCATGGGCGGACCGGTCTTTGCCGAGATTCGATCGGCGCTCTATGACTGCGATAAGCGCCCCATAACGTTGAACTACGTGTACGGCCTCGGCGGCCGGGACATCACCCTGGAGCACATCAACAGCGTCTACGGCGACCTGCAGAGACTGGCCGCGGAGGGCAAGCCCACCGTGGATTCCATCAGCGACCTGGTCACCTACCTGGGCGTGAGGGAGTAACGGAGGATAAGTGTAATGGCGAATCTCAAGGAAATGTCGAAAAAGGGAGAGTTCCTGTCCGGCGGTCACCGGGCCTGCGCGGGATGCACTTTCCCTCAGATAATCAGGCAGGTGCTCGCGGCGACGGATACGCCGGTCGTGGTCGGCGCGGCAACGGGGTGCATGGAAGTCACGACCACCATATTCCCCTACACCGCATGGAGAGTGCCGTTCATACACAGCGCGTTCGAGAACGCTGCGGCGACGATCAGCGGGGTCGAGGCCGCGTACCGATCGCTGAAGAGGCAGGGCAAGTACGACCGGGACGTCCGGTTCATAACGTTCGGCGGCGACGGAGGCACTTACGACATCGGTCTGCAGTCTCTATCGGGAGCGATGGAGCGCGGTCACCGCATGCTCTACATCTGCTACAACAACGAAGCCTATATGAACACCGGCATCCAGCGCTCGAGTGCGACCCCCATAAGCGCTCATACGACGACGTCGCCGACCGGGTCGGCTTCCACCGGCAAGAAGCAGTACAGCAAGGACCTGACGGCGATCCTGGTGGCGCACAATGTGCCTTACGTAGCGCAGGCGTCGCCCAGCAACTGGAACGATCTGGCGACCAAGGTCCAGAAAGCGCTGGCGACCGACGGGCCGAGCTTCATCAACGTGCTGATGCCGTGCCGCCTCGGATGGGCGTTCGAGCCGCAGGAAGCGATGCAGATTGGCCGCGACGCGATCAGTTCGTGCTACTGGCCGCTCTTCGAGGTCGTGGACGGCAAGTACAGGATCACCCTCACCCCGAAGGAGAAGATGCCTGCCGCGGACTTCATGAAGAAGCTGACGAAGTTCCGGCACCTGTTCCAACCGGGCAATGAAGCTCTGGTCGAGGCTATGCAGGGAGAGATTGACAGGCGCTGGGAGAAGCTCCAGGCGCTTGCGGCGATGGAGTAAGATTCCTCTGATGCTTCGGCAGAAGACCAGACGTACATCAGGGCAGCCGGAGTCTCTGCGCTCCGGCTGATCCTTTTCCGCAGGACACACGTGCCTGGTTGCAGAAAGATTCCGTATCGGCCGCGCCTCCGTGCCGGCCCGAATGAGGTGAACGAGAATGACAGATACACAGAAATCCACCTGGCGGACCAAGGTCGGCCTTGCTGAGATGCTCAAGGGCGGCGTGATCATGGACGTCACGAACGCCGAGCAGGCGAAGATCGCTGAAGACGCCGGCGCGACCGCCGTAATGGCCCTCGAGCGCGTTCCATCCGACATCCGCAAGGACGGCGGAGTCGCCCGAATGGCCGACCCAAACGTGATTCTTGGGATCATGGAGGCAGTCACGATCCCGGTCATGGCGAAGGCGCGAATCGGCCACTTCGTCGAGGCGCAGGTGCTCGAAGCGCTGGGAGTGGACTTCATTGACGAGAGCGAAGTCCTCACGCCCGCGGATGAGGCGTTTCACATAGACAAGCACGCCTTCAAGGTGCCGTTCGTCTGTGGATGCAGAGACCTCGGTGAAGCCCTGCGGCGGATCGGCGAGGGCGCGGCGATGATCCGCACGAAGGGCGAAGCCGGCTCCGGAAACATCGTCGAGGCCGTGCGGCATATGAGATCGGTTATGCAGGAGATTCGGCGACTTCAGACGATGGCCCGCGAGGAACTGATGGCCTACGCGAAGAGCCTCGGCGCGCCGTACGAGTTGGTCTGCGGGATCGCCGAGACCGGAAAGCTGCCCGTCCCGAACTTCTCCGCGGGCGGCATCGCCACTCCCGCCGACGCCGCGCTGATGATGCAGCTTGGCGCTGAGGCCGTGTTCGTCGGCTCGGGCATCTTCAAGTCGGAAGATCCCGCCCCGCGGGCCAAGGCGATCGTGGACGCAACCACTCATTTCGACAAACCGGAGGTCCTCGCCGAGCTGTCCAAGGGCCTCGGATCGGCGATGCCCGGGTTGGACATCAGGCAGCTTCCCGAGAACGAACTGCTGTCCACCCGGGGCTGGTAATGCATATGCAGGATCGCACCCCAATCCGCAGATAACTGTCGTTAGTCTCAGGGGTTCCCTCTCATGCACGAACCCTGGAGTTGAATACTCGTACCATGCCTAGTGACCTTACCATAGGCGTCCTGGCGCTGCAGGGCGCTTTTCAGAAACACATCGAGGCACTTCAAAACTGCGGCGCAGAGGCCATCGCGGTTCGCACGGCTCAGGAGCTGGCACGGGTCAGCGGCCTGATCATCCCCGGCGGCGAGAGCACCACGGTCGGCAAGTTGATGGCCCGGTACGGCCTTGACGCCAAGATCACCGAGGCCGCACACCAGGGCATGCCGATCTACGGAACGTGCATGGGCCTGATCGTGATGGCGAGAGATATCGTTGGAAGCGATCAGCCTCGACTGGGGCTTATGGACGTGACCGTGCTGCGCAACGCGTTCGGCCGGCAGGTAGACAGCTTCGAGGCGGACTTGGATATCTCTGAGATCGGACCCCCACCGGTGCGCGCGGTCTTCATCCGAGCGCCCTACATAGTACATGCCGGCGCAGACGTCCGTGTGCTAGCTACGTGCGATGACAAGATTGTACTCGTCCGGCAGGGCAACCTGCTGGGCGGCGCGTTTCATCCGGAACTGACCGGAGACGCGAGACTGCACGGGTACTTCATCGGCATGGTGGAGGAATCGCTCGCTGTGCAGTCAATATCGAAGTCCAGCGACTGCAAGCAATGAGATTCCCGTTCCGACTGAACCCTGAAGGTGCACGTAAGCGCCGAACATCGGGACACCTCATCCGACGCGGTCGGCGGTGGCCGGGCGCTCTGGCGCTGGCCGTATTGCTGATCCTGTCGGCCTCGGCCGCGCTGTACGCGACCCGTAACGAGGCAATATCCATACTCTGGCGGCAAAAAGCAAACCGCCCGCAGTCTCTGACCATTGCCCCGGGAGGGCAGTTCTTCGGCGGCGTGGACGAGGACGGTCTGGTTCGCCTCTACGATGAGCACGGCGACCTGCTCTGGACCAAGAAGATAGACGGCGCGACCGACGTGCTCGTTGCGCGAAGCGGACAGAGCATGCTGGTGTACTCCCGACTGAACCCGATCCACCGAACCGTCCGCTTCTACCGGCGCGACGGGAGCATGGTGTGGTCTCATGAGGTACAGGGCAGCGTTTGGGCGGGAGCCGTCACCCCCGACGGCCAGTACGCGGCGGTTACCACCGGGGAGAGGTTCCTCTACCGATACACCCCTCATCCTAGCAGCCCGAAGTTTCGCCGCTGGAGACTGAAGGGCATCGGCCACTGCCTGGCGTTCACTCCGGACAGCAACCGCATAGTGGTCGGAACGTGGCAGGACTCTACTATAGCGTGCTATGATCTCGAAGGGTCGGCCAAATGGCTTCTCGAGCAGGAGACCAAGCAGCAGTACGAACTGCATCTTAGCACCGACGGCAGGCATATCCTCGGCGTCCGGCCCGGGACTCAGCACACACCGTCGGGCGAGATTTGCCTGTGGGATTCCGACGGACAGGGAATCTGGCAGAGGGATCTCTCCGGCTACGACATCGAGGCGCGGATCTCGCCGCAGAGCAGGTATGTGGCCGTCAGCTACGCGACGATATTGAAGCACAAGAACGCCGAGATAGTCGAGCGCAAGGTGGCGGTGTACGCGGCCGACGGCAGACTCTCCTGGGAGAAAGGTGGGCTGTTCTTCGGACCGAGGCTTGTGGCACTCTCCCCTACGGGTGACTCTGTGATCGTATCGGACGGCAACCGCTCGCTTTACAACATGGACAGAAGCGGACGCATCCTTTCCAAACGCAGCTTCAGGGCGAAAATCGAGATGACCGCGTCCTCCGATGACGGCCGCAGGATTCTTATATACTGCTCCGACGGCAGCTTCTACCTGCTCGGCGTTGGGTGAATCGAGCCGGCAGCCACTTGTCCCCGTATTCCCATGCGGGGCGACACAAAAAGAAATCTCCCCCTGGTTACGGTAGCTGGGGGAGATTTCATCTGCTAACGCGACACGGCAAAGCAATCATTCGCCATATCGGCTCATTGCGCCTCGCCGACCGCTATGCGGTCGGTCCGGCCCGCTTCGGGCGGTTCTTCTAGGCTGATCTAACCTCAACAGGCTCGAGCGGTACAAGGCCAAGGCTGGTTGCTCTGCGGAAGGCTTGCACTCTGTTGCTGACCTGCAACTTCTCGTAGATATTCGCGAGATGGAAGTCCACGGTTCGCTTGCTCACGTACAACTCCTCCGCGACCTCTCTACTTGACTTCCCCTCGATAACGAGGGACAGAACCTCCTGTTCCCGTCTTGTCAGGTGAATGGTTCTATCATCCCGTATCTGGGGCATAGTCATAGCAGTCATACCGTAACTCCTTTCTCGTGTCGCCGCTTCCGGGTAGTTTCTTCCATAGTTTTGCGGGGATGTGATAGAAAAAGAGCAAGCAACCGGGTTCTTGGGCGAAAAGGCGAGTGCAGAGCGAGTCTCAGGAGTAGTTGTCGCGTGATTATTTATAGCCACATGCCAGTAAATTTACCAGTTTTGCCCTCCTTCATTGACAGAATGGCGACATACTGGTAAAATTACCAGCGTGGATGAGTCCACGTACAACGTAGCATAACCCCCGTACCAGAAGTGCAGCAACCTTCAGGGCTATCAAGGGTCTCCGACACTGGCGGCACGGCACAGGAGTCGGAACTGCGATTGATCCGAGTCGGCGGCGTCCTCGGAGCATGCCCGTCCATCCTGAACGCTTCTGGTTGCCCGTTGGTTTCGTTCTTTTCGGGACCGCGGAAAGGAGTGCCGGGAATGGCCACCACGCTGCCCATTGTCGAGCTCGAGGAGTCGCGCGACGTCCTTACCGTCCGAGAGGTTCAGGTTCTCAGACTGATCCTGGAGGGCCGATCCAGCAAAGAGGTTGCAGAAAGCCTGTACCTCAGCAAGAGAACTGTTGACTTCCACCTTGCAAGGATCTACGAGAAGCTCAATGTCACCAACCGCGTTCAGGCCATCCGGCGCGCCGCCGAACTGGGATTGGTGAGCGGGGAACTCGCCTGAGTTCACTGCCAGGCTGCGACTACACCGGGCGATCTGGCAGGCACATCGAGCAGGCTGCTCAGCCGGCAACCTGCGGGATACCTTCCTAGGAAACCGACGGCTCGGTGTACGGGAGAATCTCGGCGCCGTTTTCCGGCGTACAGACATAGACGGCTGGTTCGATGCCGGTCCTAGACTTGTACTCTTCGGGGACCTTCTCCAGGAAGTCCTTGACCGAATCGTCCGCTACGATGCTTACGGTGCATCCGCCAAACCCCGCTCCCGTCATCCGCGAGCCGAATACCCCAGGCACTCTGCGAGCCGCATCCACCATCACGTCCAGCTCGCGGCAGCTTACTTCGTAGCTGTCGCGCAGCGACTCGTGCGATTGATCCATCAGTCTGCCGAAGATCACGACACTGCCCGCCCTGAGCGCTTCGACGCTCTTGAGGACGCGCTCATTCTCGCGGACGACGTGCTCGGCCCGACGCCTGACAGTCGGCGGAAGGCGGTGGCCATGTGACTTGAAGTCGCTGACCGTCACATCTCGCAGCGCCTTGATGTTCGGAAGATATGTGCGGAGTATCGAGACCGCTTCCTCGCACTGCGAGCGGCGCAGATTGTACTCAGAATCCACCAGCCCGCGCTTCTTCATCGTGTCGGCGACGATAACCTTCACTCCGGAGGCCATCGGAACCGACTCGTGGTCGAGGGTGCGGCAGTCCACGAACAGCGCGTGGTCCTTCTTTCCGAGGCACGAGACGAATTGGTCCATGATACCGCAGTTGACGCCCACGAACTCGTTCTCGGCGGCCTGACACAGAAGCGCGATCTCGGTGTCTTCCATCTCGAAACCGTTCAGCGCCTTGAACATCAACGCACTGGCGACCTCGAAGGCGGCCGACGAACTGAGGCCGGATCCGAGCGGCACGTTGCCCTCGACGACCATATTGACGCCGAGGATTCTCTTGCGCCTCTTCTGCAGCATGACCGCCACGCCTCGGGGGTAGTTGCTCCACTTGTTGACCGAGTCCCTGCGGATCGGACGATCGAGGTCGAACCCGGCAACTCTGTCGAAATTGACCGAATACAGAGAGACGTGCATGTCCGACGTCCGGGAGGCGGCGACCAGTACATCCCTGTCTATCGCTACGGGAAGGACGTAGCCGTCGTTGTAATCAGTGTGCTCGCCGATCAGGTTGACCCTTCCAGGGGCGCGGACGATCAACTCAGGCGACGAACCGTATACTTCCGTGAACTTCTCCACCAGTTCGGCGATTCTGCTCTCCAACTGAGGCATGGCGTACAATCATCTCCCGGATAGGCGTTTGGCGATTCGAAAGCAACAAACCTAGTTTACTGTTTGATGCAGAGAATGGGTTTTCCTCTTGACTGCTAGGCGCAGTTGCAAGATTTCTTGGGCAGGCGTGGAAATACACCGGGCTGGAGTGATGAGTTGGCGCCGGCCTATCGGGGCTCGCTGTTTCGCAGTTCGGCAGCCTTCTCTTCGGCGAGGGTATCGTTGATGAAGACCCCCGCGCCTGCTTCGGAACCGGCAAGATACTTGAGCTTGTCCTTCGTGCGGTACGGGGGATAGAACTCGATGTGGAAATGGTAATGGTCGTGGTCGCCCTGGGAGGAAGGCTTCTGGTGGAGTACCATCATGTAGGGCATACTGAACCCCCACAGGTTGTCGTACTTCCTCAGGATCGTCTTCAGAATCCGTGCCATATCCATCTTCTCGACATCCGAGAAATCAGGGAGGCACCGCCGATGCTCACGCGAGGCGATATGAACCTCGTATGGGTAGCGGGCGTAGAACGGGATGAACGCCGTGAAGCAGTCGTTCCGCACTACGATCCGGCGTCCGTCAGCTTCTTCCTCGCCAAGCACGTCGCACACGAGGCATCTGCCGGTCTCCTTCATGTGGGCGGCGGATGAGTCAATCTCGCGCTGGACGATCGGCGGGATGAACGGGTAGGCATAGATCTGCCCATGGGGATGGTTCAGCGTGACACCGATCTCCTTGCCCTTGTTCTCGAAGATGAACACGTAGTCTACGAAGTCGAGCGCTCCGAGTTCCTCATATCGGTCCGTCCACACATGAATGAGGTTGTTGATTTCCTCGACCGTATGATCGGTCAGGCTGCCGGAGTGCTTCGACGAGTAGAGAATGACCTCGCAGACGCCTTCCGCCGGTCGAACCCTGTAAAGGTCAGTCTCTTCCACATCGGGAACGGGAGCGCTGCGCCTCAGGGATGGGAACTTGTTCTCGAACGATACGATCTCATAGTCTTCGACCGGGACCTCGGTCGGGAAGCCGCCTTCCCTGGTGGGGCAGAGAGGGCAGTAGTCGTCAGGCGGGAAGAAAGTCCTCTCCTGGCGGTGCGTAGCGGTTATCACCCACTGCCTCAGCAGCGGATTCCAGCGCAGTTCGGACAAGGCGGGTTCCTTTCAAGAACGGTAGACCGGAGACCGACGACCTCAGGCGGAAGCGTTCAGCCCTTCGCTCCTGCACTTCGCGCATCGGGCCTGGCATCTTGCACTTTTCGCGGAGGCCGCTTCGCGAACCAGTAGTAGACCAGCTTGCGGCCGTCCTCCTTGACCGTGGTCTGCTTGATCATCGGTCCGCCTCGAGTTCCTCGAGAACGAGAGTAACTCCGCCGAGTATGCCCGCATCGTCTCCGCACTCCGACGGCACGACCTGGCAGACGTCCAGGGCCTCGGCGAGGGCATTCGCCCTGACCGTCCGCATGATCGGATCCCACAGGACGAACCCTGCCCGCGATATTCCTCCGCCGACCACGACCATCTCGGGATTCAGGAAGTTGATCGCGTTGGCGATTCCGATGCCGACGTAGAAGCCGGTCTCCTGCATTACCTCGAGGGCCACCTCATCACCCTCGAAAGCGGCCTCTCCGATCCCCTCGGGATCCAAGGCCGAGAGGTCGCCCTCGACCCTATCAACCAGCATCGTCTTTCGACCGAGCTGTATCTTGCGTCGGGCACGCTCCAGGATGCCCCCCAGACTAGCCTCGGACTCGAGATCGCCGTATAGCCCGCACCCGCAGAGCCGTCCGTTCGGGTTTACGATCTGGTGGCCGATCTCCCCCGCGCCCTCGTTCGCGCCCTTCCAGAGCTTGCCGTCCAGGACTATGCCGCCGCCGATACCAGTGCCGAGAGTCATCATCACCATGCTGTTGATGTCCCTGCCTGCGCCGAATCGGAACTCACCGAGCGCAGCGACATTCACGTCATTTCCCATGAACACGGGAAAGCCAAGCGCCTCAACGATCGGCTCCAGCAGTTGGAGGCCGCCCCAATCCTTGAAGTTGGGCGACCAGAGAACTACTCCCTCGCCCGACTTGTGGCGCCCGGGAACTCCCATCCCGGCTCCGCATACATCGTCGGGAGTGACACCGGCGTTCTCGATCGCTTCCCTGATGGCAGCGATGATCTGAGGAATGCTCTCGTCCGGGCCATCCATCGCTCTGGTCGGCCGATGTCCCTCACTGAGGATGCCGCCATCCCGATCCACCACGGAGGCCCGCGTGTTCGTGCCTCCGATATCAACTCCTATTATGTACGGTTTCTGTGGATTCAGTTCCAAGATCGTGCCTCGACCTATCGATTCCGGGCACAAGTATACTTATCCGGCTCTGCCGCTGTCAACCTTGCACTCCCGTCTCCGGCTCGTGGCCATCATGGCACCAAGAACTGCCATGAGAGCGCCGAAGATCGCTCTGAGAGCCTCGTTCGGGAGGATCTGAGCCAGGCGCGCACCGAACAGTCCGCCCGCAACACCACCAAACGCCAACCAGTACCACACGTCCGTGCGCACGTTGCCATGCCTGGAGTGGATCACCGTTCCGGAGATCGAAACCGGGATGATCACCGCGAGCGAGATTCCCTGCGCCATTTTCTGGCCCAGGCCCATCAGATACACTAGCGCCGGGACCATGATGATTCCGCCGCCTACTCCCATCAGCCCGCTCAGGATTCCGGTCAGCAAGCCCAGTCCGAGAACCGCAACTGCACCGATCCCATAAGCAGAAACCATCTGGCCGTTCACGGGCGCATTCCCTGAAGCGGATGAGACCACGTCCCAGATCATCCTGACGGCCACGAGTATCAGAAGCAGTCCGAAGTAGCGCCGCAGATGCTCTGCGTGGATTCTGCTGCACAGTCTGGCGCCGATCATCGCGCCGAAGACCCCGCCGATCGCGAGCTCGACGGCCACAAGCCAGTCGACCTGACCATTGCTGCCGTACGTGACCGCGCCGAGTATCACGATAAACATCATCACGGCGAGCGATGTGCCGTGCGCCTCATGCTGGCTCAGACCGATGAGGTAGACCATCGCAGGAACGAGGATGAACCCCCCGCCGACCCCCAGCAACCCGCTCAGTATGCCCGCACCGAGCCCGATGCCGACTATCGAGGCCGCCTTGAGCGTCCTTAGGATGCCGCCTCTCTGTCCGGGTGTCATGCAGCCGCCTTTCGTGCGAGAGGATGTCTCACGGGTATATTATAGGCGTTAGGCGCGTCAGGAGGCAAGGGAGGAGAGCAACTCCTCGTTGCTCGAGGAGTTCTCGATAAGCTTAAGAAGCGCCTTCACAGCCTCGACGGGAGGGAGATCATAGAGGATGCGTCGGAGCTTGTGGTGCCGTTCGAGGCGGTCTCCGAGGATCAGTTCCTCGTTTCGCGTGCCGGAGGGCTTGATGTCGATCGCCGGGAAGATGCGCGACTCAGCGATCTCCCTGCGCAGGACGATCTCGCAGTTGCCTGTTCCCTTGAAGTCCTCGTAGATGAAGTCGTCCATCCGCGAACTGGTCTCCACGAGCGCCGTCGCCACGATCGTGATCGATCCGGCCTCTTCGGACTGACGGGCGGCGCCGAAGATGC
This sequence comes from Armatimonadota bacterium, assembly GCA_017993055.1. Lineage (NCBI taxonomy): Bacteria > Bacillati > Armatimonadota > Armatimonadota bacterium. The sequence continues at coordinate 11,109 of JAGONM010000004.1, read as the reverse complement.
GTCTCGGCCACTCGAGCGCCCGGGAATCTACTCCGCCGGATAGCGTCCGTCCGCCGCCGGTCTGCATCAGATTCGAGGAGCGGCCCAGTCGTGTAAGCGAATCGAGCAGCAGCATGACATCCGATCCCGCTTCGGCCCACCGCTTGGCATAGTCGAGTGCCAGTTTGGCCAGCCTCACGTGGTTTCGCACGTCTTGATCGCTCGAACTGGCATAGACCTGCCCCTTGACCGCGCGGACCATCTCCGTGACCTCCTCGGGCCGCTCATCGAGGAGCAGGACGACGAGTTGCATCTCCGGATGGTTGGCTGATACGGCGGAGGCCAGCTGGGTGATGAGGCGCGTCTTCCCCGCCCGCGGAGGGGACACGATGAGCGCCCGCTGACCCTTGCCGATGGGGGCGATGAGATCAATAATCCGCATCGAGGGGTTGCCCGCTCCCGGTTCGAGGACTATCTGTTCGTGCGGGTGAATCGGCGTGAGGGAATCGAAGTCCCCCACCCGCTTCCATTCGTCCACCGGAAGGCCGTTTACGGTCTCGACGGACGTGAGCTGGACTCCCTTCGGAGTATGCTCACATATCCCCTCAACGACGGCGCCGTTGCGGAGACGATTGACGAGGCTGACCGACGGCAGGACGAACGCGTCGTCCCGCCCCGGCTTCATCTCAGTGGATAACGGGCGAAGTAACCCCGTCCGCCCGTCCGCCGTATCGAATACTCCTGTGCACCGCGCCAATCCCGACTCCTAGAGCGACTTGCCGATCCTCGCCATAACTTCCTCGGAAAACCTCTGGATGTGATCCCGGACGAATCCTCTGATATCCAGCGACGGGTCCTCTATGAGCGGCGTGAGGTTCATCGCGAAGTTGAGCTGATTCGTGTCGTCCACGCCGTGCGATGCGAAGTAAGTGGCGTGGGCACGGCGGCGACCGATCGTGGCCAGGTCGTATCTCTTACCGCCGCATATCTGAGAATCGAAAACGCCCAGCAGCGCGGCCGCCAGGTTCTCGTGACCGGCACAGTCGAGCCCGACCTTGTCCTCGTCTATCATCCAATCGAGATCGCGCCAGACCTCGCAGCCCAGAAGCGTCTGGGGGCGCACGTCGGCGGGAAGCTCTCTCAGCGCCTGTATCGTCTTGATCGCGACGGCGACGTGGGTGTCGTGCTTGTCGGCCAGGTTGTGCGTGTAGATCACTTCGGGCCGGGCGGCGATGACCAGCTTCTTGATGTCCTCGACGGCGGCGGTATTGACCGGGTCCTTGACCGACGCACTCGGATAGTCGAGCATGGCCTGAAACCCGTACTCGCCGACATACGCGGCTTTTTTCTGCTCGGCCCGGCGGACTTTCTGCATCATGTCGTCCGTGTAGTCGGCGTATAGATCGTCCCTCGGGCTGCCCGAGCCATTGGTGACGATGACTCCGCCGAACCACTTGTCCTCGAAGCCGAAGCAGCTCAGGACGCCGTGGTACGCCATGATCTCGATGTCGTCCTGGTGGGTAGCAAGGGCCATGTGGGTAGTGCGGCTCAGGGCCTCGGCCTCCGCCTTGCCGTCCGGGACAAACAACTCGGCGGTGTCTATGCTGAACTTCATATCGTCCCTCCCGATAGCGCGTATTTTGTGTTGCGTGAATCCAGGCAAACCATCAGCGACTCCATCCGATGGGCCGATGTTTCGCCCCTACCGATCACTCGTCATTTGAGTTCCGGCAGGCTCGCCGCGGCGACCGCCTGGCCGACTCTGCGCGACTTCTCGTCGGGCAGGTTGATCTTCAGCCTCGTCGCCAGTTCAGGAAACTCCGCGTCGAGGACTTCCTGCGCCCGCTTGATGATGATCTCACCACCGTCACCGGACGTCACGCGTCCGAGGATCAGAACCTGGCTGACGTCGTAGAAGTCCGCATAGTGCGCAACGGCATAGCCGACGTAGACGCCGATGGTGTTCCAGATGTCGATCGCCCGCTGATCGCCGGCATGCATGAGATCCTGCACCGACTTCAGGCGATCGGCCAGGTCCGCATCCTCATCGAGTTCTATGCCGACGCTGGGCGCAAGGCGGAAGACAGCCTGTTGGGACATGAACTGCACGCCGCAGCCGTCGTCGCCCGACCACTCGTCCTTCGGCGCATCCACCCGATAGTCCATCGGGCAGAAGGCCAACTCGTTAAGCCAGCCGGTGATGTTGCCGTTGCGATCGACGTATCCGGCGGCCTCGGAAGAGCCCATAGCCACGCCGAGGATCGCGTTCTCGCCGAGCGACATCGCGCCGGCCAGAGCTGTCACGTCGCCGTCATTGACGACCACAAGCGGCACGCCCCACTCCTTGCCGAGTTCGACAAACATCTCCCGAATCTTGCCATAGCGCTCCTTCGGAATGCCTCGGAAGAGCGAGGCGACCATCGGGCGGTTGTTCAGGATGACACCGGCGGAGCTTCCCCCGATCGCGTCCACGCGGGGCATCTTCGAGGCGGCGGTCTTCAGAGCGGCGTTGACCTCGGCATAGTGGTAGGCCGGGTCGGTGTTGTCGCGAGGATTCCAGTTGACTTCCTCGGTGTACACCGGCTCGCCGTCAATGACGGCCGACACCTTCCGGTCGCTTGCGCCGAGATCGAACCCGATGCGGCATCCCTCCAGGTGGCGTCCGATGCTCGCCCCGACCTCGTGGGCCTCGGCAACCCTGTCGGCATCGGTAATGACCACGGTGAAGTCCCTCTCGCTGACCGACTGGCCGTGGAAGTTGTAGTCGAACGCGCGGGCGCCGCCCGGTGAGTAGACCTGCTTTATGTGCTCGCCGATCTCCTTCGGACCGCCGATGGAGACCTTCCAGCCGCCCTTCATCCAGAGAAGGAACTTCACCAGTCTCTCCACGTACGGGTAGTTCATCCCGACGTCAGGGTGACCTGCGGGCAGGACGGCGGTCTCGAAGCGGGAGGTCGTCCCATCCGCGCGCTCGAGCCCGATCACGAGCGGAACGGGGTTTCCCGACTCTGAGACCAGCTTCCGGAATGACTTGTTTGCGAGGACTGCGGGCCGAAAACCCTCGTCCAGCGCGGGAATGATTCGGGGTTTGGCGAGGTCGGCGAGTTTGCCGAGGTCTGTGCTCATCTATCATCTCCTACGCGTTATTCGCGCCCTGCAGGAGACCTGCAAGGCGCAGAGACAGCATGTAAACGTATGCATGAGCATGATACCCCGCCCGCCCGGTGTTGTCAAGCCTGAGAAGGTACGGGCGATCTTCGCGGGTGACTGCGAGATGCGCCTCTCTCTGCCACCCGGCGAACCGTCTCACCTATGTCTCATCGACCAGACTACGGCCCGCGATTCCCGGGTGGGTCATCTCGGTCGGGGAGAGAATGGCGTCCAGTTGCTCACTGCTGAAGAGCCTCTTCTCGAAGGCAAGCTCGCGGATTGTCTTGCCGGTGAGGAGCGCCTCTCGGGAGAGCTCCGACGCCGCCTCGTAGCCGATGTAGGGCGAGAGCGCCGTCACAAGGGTAAAACTATTCTCCAGCAACTCGGAGCACCGGGCTTCATCGGCCTCGATACCCCTGATGCACTTATCGGCGAGGAGACGTGCCGCCGCCGTGAGCATGTCGAACGACTGGAAGAGGTTGTGCGCCAGCGCCGGGATGAACGCGTTCAACTCGAGTTGGCCGTTCATCGCGCAGAGAGTGATCGCCTGGTCGTTCGCCATCACCTGGAACGCGACCTGACTGACCGCCTCCGTAACGACCGGGTTCACCTTCCCGGGCATGATCGAAGAACCCGCCTGAAGCTCCGGGAGCCTGATCTCGCCCAACCCCGCACGCGGGCCGGAGGATAGGATGCGGATGTCCGAAGCGATCTTCGCGAGGTCTGTCGCCGCCGCCTTGAGCATCCCCGAGACCTCGACGAAAACGTCGTAGTTCTGCGTGGCGTCGATCATGTTCTCGGCGCGCGCAAGCCCGATGCCGGTCAGGTCGCGAAGGATATCGGCTACCTGAAACACGTACTCCCGCTCGGCGTTCAGACCCGTTCCGACCGCCGTGCCGCCGAGGTTGACCTGCCTGAGCCGCTCCTCGACCTTGTAGAGCCTCCACCAATCGCGCTGGACCGACTGCGCCCAGGCGGAGAACGCCTGGCCGAGGGTGATCGGCACAGCGTCCTGCATCTCGGTGCGCCCGACTTTGAGAATGCCGGCGAACTCCCGCTCCTTCTCCTGGAGCGCGTCCTGCAGGTCGGCCATCGCCTGACTCGCGCCCTGCAGGAGCCGGATCGCGGTCAACTTCACGGCGGTCGGAACGACGTCGTTCGTGGACTGCGAGAGGTTGACGTGATCAAGCGGATGGACGAGATCGTAGTCGCCCTTTGTGCCACCGAGCATCTCAATCGCACGGTTGGCGATCACTTCATTGGCGTTCATGTTCATCGAGGTGCCCGCGCCGCCCTGGAAGGCGTCGGTGATAAACTGATCATGCAGCTTACCCGCCGCGATCTCGTCGCAGGCGGCTGTGATCGCGTTCCCGATACGCTCGTCCAGGTAGCCGGTGCGCATGTTGGCGGTGGCGCATGCCTTCTTCACCAGCGCGAGCGAGCGGATCAGCTCCCGATGGACGCCGACGCCCGAGATCTGGAAGTTCTCAGCGGCTCGGAGCGCATGGATGCCGTAGTAGGCATCAGCGGGCACTTCCATGTCGCCGAGCAGATCGTGTTCAGCACGTGTACTCATGCGCGCATTATATCACAATCGCCGGGCGAGCCGGACACGGAGGAGTACAGACGAAGACGGAGAAAACAACATTGGCTGACGGTCAATCTGACACAGCTCAACTACTGTCTCGGAGGCGTTACCATGAAGTCACAATACCGCATCCGCCTGATTCCCGTTCTTGCGGCCGGAATGACGCTGGCATCAATAGCCGCACTGTCGGGCGGCAAGACGCTCTTCGTTGCCGACGAACCGACTCCATCAGACGCAGTTGTCCTCTTCGACGGCAAGGACCTCTCAAAATGGGTCTACGTGAGCTCGGGCAAGCCCGCAACATGGAGAGTCGAGGCGGTTTCCATGGAGGTTCGGGGCGGGAACATTCGGACCAAACAGGAGTTCGCAGACTGCCAGCTCCACGTCGAGTTCTGGCTGCCCCTCATTCCCGACGCCAAGGGACAGGCTCGCGCGAACAGCGGCGTCTACCTGCAGGGCAAGTACGAGATCCAGGTGCTCGACTCCTATGGGCTGGACAGTCAGAGCAACGACTGCGGCGCGATATACGGCGTCGCCGAGCCCATGGTGAACGCCTGCAGGCCTCCGAAGCGTTGGCAGAGCTATGACATCGTCTTCCGCGCCGCGCGGTTCAACGATAGGAACGAGATCAGCTCGAAGCCGCGGATGACGGTATTCCACAACGGCGTGCTGATCCATGACAACGTAGAAATACCCGGAACGACGACGGCAGCCATGTCCGAGGGCGATGAGGTCTTAGGGCCGGTGATGCTTCAGGACCACGGTAACACGGTGAGATATCGCAACATATGGATACGACCGCTCCCGAGGCGGTGAAGGCTACACAGACTGAACTGATAACCGGGCGCGCAAGGCTGCGCGCCCGGTTATCATCTGCACTCCAGGAATCGGTTTGCCAGATCACTGAGCCGCGAGGATCAACGCGGTGTGAGGCTTGACGGTCACGGACTTGGTGAGCGCAGTTCCCTTCGGCGTGCGGTACGCTCTGTCGAGCGGATAAGTGATTGCTTCCGAGTGCTCATAGTTGAGAAGCACCAGTCCCTGGGTGTACTTCCGGCTCCAGAAGTACTTGCCGGACATCTTCTCCGGCAGGGCTGAGGGGTCGCCGATCGCGAAATCCCACAGCGGCTCCCAGAATACCTCCTGGTTCTTGTAGTGCGCGTAGGACCGCTTTGCGCGAAGCGACGGTGACTGAGGAAGGCCGACATAGTACATAGCCAGCGCCACCTCAAGCTTTTTGTCATATTCCGTGTCCGAGCTTCGCAAGGCGTAGTCACAGACCCACGCGTCCAGCGGATCATCCAGAAAGCTGTTGATTCGCATTTCCACCGCACTCTGGCTGGCCCACTCACCGTCGGAGTTCAGCGCCCAGTTCTCATACACCGTGCCGTCAATGATACCGCGCAGCCACTGGGCTTCCGGCGATATGTCGTAAGTCTCGCCGCCGCAGTTGCAGATCACCTCATAACCTCTGCTGCGCAGCCCCTTCACGACGTGATCCATGAGCGGTTGCGCGGCCTTCTCGAACCACTGACGTTCATCAGGATAGGCTTCCGGGGCAGGAATCCCCACTCCCGTAACCCACTTGGTGTACATCCCCTGGTTTACGAGATGGTAGTCGAACAGGACACCGTCATAGCCTTTTCCCTCCATCCTCGCAAGGACATTGGCCAGGACCATCTCCTTGAAGCCCGGCTTCCCTGCATCCAGAAACCGCAGTTGGTCGTTCTCCTTGATAACATTGCCGTCGCCATCTCGAAGCCACCAGTCGTTCTTCACAATCTCGTCATACAGCATCGGGGTCTGCAGGTGACTGCCGGTTACTCCCGCGCAGTCCGGATCCAGCATGTTCTTACCGCATAGAACATAGGTCTGATAGATCTTGGCGTTCGGGTTCATCCTGCGCAGGGTGTCCGGGGTCAATCCCGAACGGCGCGCGTAGAACTCCGTCATGCAGATACGGTCACGCGCCGCCAGCAACCGCACCTGTTCGCCATAGTCCGCACGCTCGGGCCGAGGCGGCGTCCAGTTGTTGTAGTTGTTCAGATTGACCGATCGGACGTCGAGTGCGGGGCCGGATGCCGGCAGCTCGGAGAGCGAACTAGTAGAGCCGCCTCCACCGCATCCGCACAGCAGACCGGATAGAATCAGAAGAAGAGCGCCCACCTTGATCACCGAAGCTGAGCGAGGAAATGCCTTCATGGATAACCACCTCCAAGAGCCGGGCAGATACCCAGTGTCTCGGACGCACCCTGAATGGATGCCGTCGGAGGTAGGTACTGCCCAAGTAGTTATTCCAGAGGAGTGCTACGTCGGGTCTCAGCAATACTGCGAGGATTCGAGGGCCGTTTGCGGGAGATCATCGAATTCCCATTTCGCCGGTCATTGTTACGCTGAGCTGTGAATCTCGCATGAGGACACGGGGCACGGAGGGATCGTATCGCGCGCGGCAAGAGCCACTCTCACCGTATCATCTCCGGCATCGTTCGAGGGTGGTCACGCTACGGGCATACGCAGATAATCCGAGACGGCGTCATCGCAACTCGACCACCGCCGGCTCGTAACCCGTCGCCCCTAGATCCTTCGCCAGTTCCTGGGCATCTTCGATTGTCTTGTACTCGCCCACCTGGACTCGATAGAGGGTGCGGTCGCCCACCTGCGCCTGGATCACCGATGCCCGGCGATACCCGCCGTCTCTGAGCTTCGCCGCAAGGGTGTCGGCGTTCGGCCTGCTCGCGTAGGATCCGACCTGCACTCGGTAGACGCTGCCGCTCTTCTCCGTGGCGCTCCTCTTCACCTCCAGGCTCGGGCCGGAAGACGCCGCGGGCTTGTCCGTCGGTTGAACGGGGGCATCGGCGGGCCCACTATCCTTCCCAAGTGAGATCGTGAGCTTGTCACCCTCCTGCCTGACATCGGCCTGATCCTCACCCGTTGGCGCGGTCTCATCGCTGACGGCCTCGTCAGGCGAGCGCTCCTTGACGTCGACCTTCAGATCAGGCTGCGCGGACCTGCCGGAGTCTTCCCCGGCCGAGCGCCATGGGGCAGGCGGCGTGTAAGACGGAAGCCGGACGGACGGTCCTGCGCCCTGAGACGGCTTGAGCCGCGGCCCTACGCAGAAGACCCCCACGCTGAAAAACACGCCAGCCAGCAGCAGGAATCCCAGCACACCAAGCACCCTGGTACGCGTATCTATAGACTTATCCTTCGGCCGCATCGGACGGTCTGCCGGATGCATGACTCGTTACCCCTCTTCGACGAGCGTGGTTGGAGCAGTGCGCCAACGGTGCGCCGCCATCACTGTATACGCGATCGCAGTCCGATTAGTTGCGCGGTCTACACGCAAAGAGGGAGGCTTGACCGCCTCCCCCTTGCATAGAATACGAAGCCCCCGCTTCGAGGACTCAACTGGCGAGTTTGCGCAGTTCCGCCTGAGCTTCCTTGTGATCCGGCTTGATCTCGAGGGTCTGACGGAACTTCTCGGCGGCCTCCGTCTTCATGCCCTTTCGGAGGTAGCACCTGCCGAGCCGATAGTATGCGTCCGTGAAGTTCATGTCCTTCTCGATGGCCCTCGTGAGCAGGATGATCGCGGTATCGAAATCGTTGCTGCCGGCGTAGGTGATCGCCTTCTCATACAGCGCCTTCGGATCGGTATCCGTGATCGGCCCGCCGCTCTTGCGAGGAGCCTTCCACGGCATCGGAGCGACGGGCACCCACTCCCGGTACACGCCGTCGCGCAGGGCGTTTACCAACGGCGATCGGTTTCGCCCGTTGAAGGAAAACCCGACGACTCCGTCCGTGCCCTGGTCGCGGCTGATCTTTACCTGCTCCGCATACAACTCGGGTGTGCGGACGCTGATCCCGTTGTATGCATGCCGGTCGTGGCTCCACTTGACCATGGCGCCCGTCCAGTCCTTGAAAAGCTGAGCTTCCGACTCGCTGGTCTTGTAGTTCATGGGAATAACGGCATCTATGATCCCCTCGCGGGTCCACCTCTCCCACTCTTGAAGCAGCATATTGTAGGGATGGCTGTCCTTGAACTGCTCGGTCAGCGCCTGACTGCATACGACAGAGCCCGTCACCTTGACCCACGGCTTGACAGCCTTGACGCCCTCGTACACCTGGCGGACAAGATCGGTGACCCTGTCACGACGCCATTGGCACCACTGCGGGTCGTTGTAGAAAGGAGTCTCCTTCGCCCCGGTCTCCTTCTTGTAGCGCTCGACCGCGAGATTCGAGTAGCCGAACCAGGGATCCCAGTAGCGCACGTAGTCGAAGTGCACGCCGTCCACGTCATAGTTCTTCAATACGTCCATGAATATCTTGTAGGTATACTCCTGAACCTCTTTGATGCCGGGATCGAGCCCGTAGCTTCCGCTCTTGTCGAGTCGTCCCTCGTTCGTCTTGTTGATCCACTCAGGGTGTCTGTTGAAAACGTGATTCGGCGATTTGGGCGGTCGCGTTCCCTGCCATACCTTGTATGTATTCAGCCAGGCGTGCACTTCGAGGCCCGATGCGTGCGCTCTCTTGATAATGTACGCGAGCGGGTCGAAGTTCGGGTCGGGGATATTCTCGCCGCGAGGCTCGTAGGCTGATTTGTAGTGGGCATCGCCCGCCTTGCGGACCTGAACAAGCAAGAAGTTCAGGTTCGCCTTCCTGGCCAGTTCGACTGTCTCGTCAACCTGCGCCGGGGTTAGCAGACTGGAATCCCAGGCGGTAACCCACATTCCGCGAACCTCGGCCTTTGGCGCTGCGGGCGCTTCGGCGCAGAACCCCAACGTGCCAGCACACAGCATACCTGCCAGCACCAATAGAATGACACGATTTGACACGATTACCTCCATGTTGCCGGCCGCGATTGAGTCAGCGATCCGGATGCGCAACACCCTGTCAGAGTTTGACCGGTTCGGGACCGATTCCTCCCCAGACGCCGGATAGAAACTTCTGCAGCAGGGGAGGCCGCCGGCTCGCGCTACACTGGCAGGCGATAGCGCGAAGCCGTGGGTTGCGGCTTCCCCCAACGGTATTTGACGTCTCCCAGAGGCTGTTTGTACTCAGAGAAAGAGTCTCCAGCACTTATTTTCGGTTTACGAGGAGCCGAGAATGGTGTATAATGTCAATGTTGCTTCGTCGGCAGATTGCCGACCGAGCACAGCGTCAATGCATACCCACCTCGGGAAGCACGGCGCACGGGCAGGTACTATCACAATGCAGGCACGTATAGTCAGATCGGTCATCTCGACCCTCTTGCTGGGCGTTATCCTGGTCGTATCGGGCAGCGTATCGAACGGTTCAATAGCCGCCAAGAGGACCTATAAGCCTCGCCAGTTCACCATATTCTTCACGGGTGACGACTGGGCAGGCTACAAGGGAAGCTGTGGGTGACACGACACAGAGGACCTCGGTGGGGTCCATAAAAGAGCTACCTTCCTGAGACAGGCCACGCAGGCCGCTCCCAATCGGCTGCTTCTCGACCTCGGCGATTTCGTGCCGGGTCTCGGGAAACCGGCGGAGATCAAGCTCGCCCTCTACGTGAAGGCTCTGACGCGGATGGCCTATGACGCGGTGGGAGTAGGCGAACTCGACGCGCGCCTGGTCAAAGATGCGGGCAAGAGCGCATTCGACGAAGTACGCATCCCTCAGATTTGCGCAAACGTCGTCCTGGCCGATACGAAGAAGCCTCTACTCAAGAAACCCTACATCATCAAGAAACTGCCGAGCGGACTGAGGGTGGCCGTTATCGGCATCGTCGGCACGACGACGCTCCACCCCACGGTCGCCGCGCAGTTGGGCGTCGAAGTACTCTCGCCCGAGGAGACGATACGCAAGACCGTGGACTCCCTGAGCGGGAAGGCCGATCTATTCGTCCTGCTGGCTCACTCCGGTTACCAGGACGCGAAGCGCCTGGCGGGTTCCGTCAAGGGCATTGATATCATCCTCAGCAGCCATCCTTCGCCCGTGAACACCGACTTCGAGCGGGTCGGCGACGTGATACTCATGCACTGCAAGGGCAGCAGCAAGTACGTCGGCAAACTCGTGCTCGACATTGACGCCGAGGGTAAGATCAGCAACGCCGCCGGCACGCAGGAACTTCTCGATGCCAAGATGGAGAAGGACCCCGAGATGCAGAAACTCATCGACGAGACCGAGGCGGCCCTGAGGGAGTTCTACCAGAGTTCGACTGCCACTGCGCCCGTGGTGCAGTCGCAGAACAACGAGCCGCTGACGTATGTCGGAATGCAGCGGTGCATCGGCTGTCACTTCTCGATCCAGCAGTCCTGGAAGAAGACCAACCACGCTCAGGCCCTCGACAACCTGACGAAACGGGACCCTGACGGCAAGACCAAGCCGGACTGCGTGTCGTGCCACACCACCGGCTACGGCATGGCGGGCGG